>JANQGL010000168.1 GCA_028277325.1 Magnetospira sp. | reverse complement strand
CAATTCCTCTTCCAGGAGCCGTTCGCCGGTCCACCGGTAGTTCTCCGCGACTGCCGCCGCGCGATCGCCGGCGATGATCTCCAGCAACCCGGCCAGGTGTTCGGCGAAGGCGAGCCCATCCGGTGCGTCGGACTCGAAATCGCGGTCCATGGCCTTTCGATGGGCCGGCCAGGCCTCCGCCACCCGGTCGCGCCAGGCGCCGATGGCCGGATGGTCTGCGTATTCGAATGGCATAACGGGATCCGGTCTCCTAAACTGCGCCGCCGATCCGCCGCCGATGACCGACACGCCACCCCGGACCGACCGATGACAGCCTACAAAGACCGCGCGCCACGAACCAGCGCGAAGCCACGGGTTCGTCCATGAGCTTCGCCGACCTTCTGCGTACCGACCTCGCGACCCGCCTGTGCTGTCCGGCCTGCGGCGCCCGCCCGCTCGTCTGGGACGGCGGCGACGAGGCGCGCTGCGACGCCTGCGGCGCCACCTATCCGGTGGACGCCGAGCTTGGTTTCGCCGGTTTCCTGGCCCCGTTGTCGGATACCGGGGAAAAGGCCCGCATCCAAGTCTGGTGGGGCGACCTCTACCGGCAACTCTACGCCGGCCATGAGGACGGAGTCGACGGCGCGGCGCTGGAGGCCGAGCTGCGCCAGGTCGAGGACCTGTTCCGCCAACGCCGCCACCTGTGCACCGAGGAGATGCCGCTTTCCGATCTGGCGGGACGGGAAGTGCTGGAGATCGGCCCCGGCGGCGGCGCCCACTCGGCGATTTTCAAGCTGCATGATGGGTCGGTGACCGCCGTCGACATTACCCCGGAGCGGGCGATGGCGACCGGGCGCAAGCTGGCCCTGATCGACGGCGGCGGCGGGCGGGCCTATCAGGCCGACGCCGAGAACCTGCCGTTCGCCGACGACTCCTTCGACGTCGTCTATTCGAACGGAGTCCTGCACCATTCGGCCGACACCGGCCGCTGCCTGGCCGAGGCGCGCCGGGTGCTGAAGCCGGGCGGCCGCGCCGTGCTGATGCTCTATGCCCGCCACTCGGCGGTGTACTGGCTCAACATCCTGCCGCGCGGGCTGATCGGCGGCGAGATGTTCCGCTGGCCGGAGGCGGAATGGATCGGCCGGGTGACCGAGGGCAAGCCCAGGCACGGCACCACGCGCAACCCCTACACCCGGGTCTATTCGGAGACCCAGATCCGAGACGCCTTGGGCGCGTTCCGCGTTGTCTCGCTCCGCAAGTCCAGCTTTCAATTCGACAATGCCGCGATCCCCCGTTTAACGGAGATACGACGCCGGATGCTCACCGGTCTCGGGTTCAAGCCACATCCCGGCGCGCGGCTTATCTATGGCGATACGCCCTTCGTCCCGGACACCGCCATCGAACGGTGGCTTGGCAAGGCAATCGGTTTCGCCTGGAATATCGTGGCCGAGAAAATCTGAAGCCCACCAATACTCCGACGCCCCAAAGGAAGGCACGCATGCGGATCAAACTTCGAAACGACGTGTATCCAAGTGTCGCGACGACGCGCGGATACGCCTGAGATGGCGGACCCGCTTTCCGGGCGCCGCGCCCTGGTCACCGGCGGCACGCGAGGCATCGGCCGGGCGATCGCCGAGCGTCTGGTGCGCGACGGCGCCGCCGTCACCGGCACCGGAACCCGCCCGGATGGCGCGTCGCCACCGAATTGCGCGTATCGCGCCGTCGATTTCGCCGATCCGGAGGAGACCGCCCGTTTCGCCGACTGGATCGGCGACCAGGATTTTGACATTCTGGTCAACAACGCGGGCATCAACGTGGTCGGCCCCTTCGCCGAGGTCGATCCGGCTGACTTCGCACGCATCCAGCAGATCAACGTGACGGCGCCCTTTCTTGCCATCCGCGCCGCGCTGCCGGCCATGAGGCGGCGCCGATTCGGACGAATCGTCACCCTGTCGTCGATCTGGGGTCGCATCTCGAAGGCGGGCCGGGGCGCCTATTCGGCGTCCAAGTTCGCGGTCGACGGCCTGACCGCCGCGCTCGCCGCCGAGGTGGCCGAGGACAACATCCTGGCCAACTGTGTCGCGCCGGGATTCATCGACACCGACCTCACCCGGCGTCCC
>JANQGL010000131.1 GCA_028277325.1 Magnetospira sp. | reverse complement strand
AACGGGTGGTCGGCCGACCGGTGCCGACGATCGCCGCGCCGCGCCGCGCCGGCGATCCGGCCGAGCTGGTCGCCGACGCCGCGCTGGCCGGCCGCGACCTCGGGTGGACCCCGACCCGCTCCGACATCGACAGCATCGTCGCCACCGCCTGGGCCTGGCACCTCCGCAACGCGTGACCGCAGCGTCCCCTCTTCACCAACCCCCGAGGACCCCGAAGCATGTCGCCGAACGCTTCCTTCAAGGACCTGATGCTCCCGCCGGCCGAGGCCGAAAGCCTGAAATCGGAGGCGGCGCACTTCCCGTCGTGGGACCTGACCCCGACCCAGACGAGCGATCTGGAACTGCTGCTGAGCGGCGCCTTCTCGCCGCTCGACGGGTTCATGACGCGGGCCGACTACGACCCGGTGGTGGACAGCATGCGGCTGGCCGACGGCAGCCTGTGGCCGCTGCCGGTGGTGCTCGACGTGACCGATGCGTTCGCGGCCGGGATCGGCGACCACCGGTCGATCGTGCTGCGCGATCCGGAAGGCGTGCCGCTGGCCGTGCTGGACGTCGCCGAGGTGTGGACCCCGGACCGCGAGCGGGAGGCCAGGCAGGTCTACGGGACCCTCGAAAGCGCCCACCCGGGGGTGGACGTGGTGCTCAACCGGCGCCACCCGGTCTATGTCGGCGGACGCCTGCGCGGCCTGTCGCTGCCGATCCACTATGACTTCAAATACCTGCGCGAGCGTCCCGACGAGGTGCGGGCCCGGTTCAAGAAGAAGGGCTGGCGCAAGGTGGTCGGCTACCATGTGGAGCGCCCCATGCACCGGGCCCAGGTGGAGGTCGCGTTCCGCTCCGCCAAGACCGCCGAGGCGCACCTGCTGCTGCATCCGGCGGTCTGGCAGACCCATACCGGCGACGCCGAGCATTTTTCGCGGGTGCGCTGCTACGAGCATGCCTACAAGCATTTCCCGGACCAGACCACGGACCTGAGCCTGGTCCACATGGCGCCGCGTCACGCCGGCCCGCGCGAGGCGCTGCTGCACGCCATCGTGCGCCGCAATTACGGCTGCACCCACTTCATCGTCGGTCTGGATCACGCCAGCCCGCGCCAGGCGCCCACCGAGACCCCGTATTACGGCGCCCACGACGCCCAGGCCCTGGCCGGCCGTCACGCCGACGACCTGGGGATCCGGATCGTCGCCGCGCCCAAGTACGTCTACGTGCAGGAGCGCGCCGCCTTCGTGCCGCTCGACGAGGTGCGCGAGAGCGACACCGTGCTCGGGATTTCCGACGACGAGGTCCTGCGCCGGGTCCTGCACGACCGCGACATCCCCGAATGGTTCTCGTTCCCGGAGGTGGTCGACGAGCTCAGGCGCAGCATCCGGCCATTGCACAGGCGCGGCTTCACGGTGTTCTTCACCGGCCTGTCCGGGTCCGGCAAGTCGACCATCGCCCGCGCCCTGGTGCAGAAGTTCCTGGAAACCGGCGACCGCCGGGTGACCCTGCTCGACGGCGACATCGTGCGCAAGAACCTGTCGTCCGAACTGACCTTCTCCAAGGAGCACCGCGATCTCAACATCCTGCGCATCGGCTTCGTGGCGGCCGAGATCACCAAGAACGGCGGCATCGCCATCTGCGCCCCCATCGCCCCCTACACCGAGACCCGGCGCCAGGTGCGCCGGACCGTGGAGTCGTCCGGCGGCGGTTTCATCGAGGTCCACGTGGCGACCCCGATCGAGGTCTGCGAGCAGCGCGACCGCAAGGGCCTCTACGCCCTGGCGCGGGCCGGCAAGATCAAGGGCTTCACCGGGATCGACGACCCCTACGAGGCGCCGGAGAACGCCGAGGTGGTGATCGACACCTCGGCCCTGTCGCCGGACGAGGCGGCGCAGGACATCATCCTGAAGATCGAGAGCCTGGGCTACATCAGCGTCGTCTGAAGCGCTGGACAGTTCGGTCTTTATGGCGGTGGCGCGGTCTGCTAAACGTCCTCCTCGGCGGTCGCCCGAGCGGATGCGGCGGCGGCCGGGACAGCAAAGGCACGACACGATGGACATCGAGACCCCGCGGGACATTCCGTCCCTGAT
>JANQGL010000085.1 GCA_028277325.1 Magnetospira sp. | reverse complement strand
CCGGCGGCGGCGGACCGGTCAACGGCGGCGCAGCAGGCCGAAAAAGCTCCCCAGTCCGCGCTTGCGTTTGCGAACCGGCGGCAGGAAGCGGTCGATGATCGCCTCGATTTCCGGGCCGGGAATCTCGTACTCGTTGCGGAGTTCGTGATCGTAGAGAACGTCGGCCAGCACCGGCAGGGCGTCGATCACCCGCTGATCCCTGAAGATCCGCTCGGCGACGTCCTCCAGATGGAAGAACACGTCCTCGTAATCGGTGTCGTTCGACAGCCCGGCGAGCAGGCGCGTCAGTTCGTCGATGCGCGAGATGTCGCCCTCGCAGCAGGTGTGGGAGCCGCACAGCATGCGCTCGGCGAGCTGGCCGCCGAACAGTTCCACGACCCGGGTCTCCAGCACGTCGGCGAAGGAGTCCCAGTTGTTGTGAATGAAGATCTTGTCGGTGATCGTTTGCGGCGGCCGCGGCAGCAGGCGCACCTCGATGATCCGCAATCCAAGGGCCCGCGCCACCAGGGCGTTGCCGGCCTGGTAGACCGCCAGGCGATACGCGGCCTCGGCGCAACGGTCCAGCGAAACGTCCGGTATCTCGTCTTCGACGACTTCGTTGGCGCCCCGGGTTTCAAGCATTCGAATGTCCTCCCAACAACTCGCATCAATTGTTTCCCGCCGCGGCGGTGTCCGTCATCGGACTCCCGACCCGCCGGCCGACACGATGCAATCGCGTCATTTAACCATAGGTTATCACGTGGCCGGAGGATGGCGCAATAGGCCGGACCCTGCGCGTGACGGCGGTGGCAAACCGCGAAGGATTATCGCTTTTCTAAAGCGGCGCTTGTGTTAATATGCCGGTCCTTTGTTCCGACCGCCGAAAAGATCGCGATCTGCTTGGATGCCCGAACCAACGGCGACGCAACCGGCGGCGGCAGCGGAAGGTTAATCACGCAGACGGGGGACAACGATGGCCGAACTTTTTTCTGCCGAGTTCATGAGCGGCTTCGCGGAGCGGTGGAACGCGACGCCGGAACTCTCCGAGGAATTGGAGAAGATCGAATTTAACTCAACGATCGGATACGGGCTGATCGGCGAGGACCGGCCGCGCGGTGTGCTGGTGGTCGAGAACGGCAAGGCCGTTTCCGGCGCCGCCTACGCCGACGAGACCCTGAACTGGGACATCCGTGCCGCCAGCAAAGACTGGGAAAAGTGGATGCAGAAGCCGCCGGGCATGATGGGCCTGGGCATGGCCTACACCACCCGCAAACTGCAGTTCGTGGTCGGCGACTACGGGGCCATGATCAAGGACCCGAGAATGGCCGGTCCGTTCATCAAGAGCTTCGAGGTGATGTCGAAATCTTGATGACCGCGCGCCGGCGGTCTCAGGGCTGAATGTGAGTCTGGGGAATAAGAAGATGCAAGGTTCGGGCTGGATTGGGGCGGCGGTCGCCCTCCTGGTGGTGGCGCTCGCCGCCACCCATGCGCAGGCGCAGGACTTCAGGACGGCGACCGTCGCGACGGTGCGCATCGGCGGCACGGCGACGGTCGGCGGCACGGTCATCCCGTTCAAGGAGGTGACCCTGACCGCGCAGATTCCCGGGCGGGTCGAGTTCATCGCCGGATCGGAAGGCGACCGGGTCGCCAAGGGTGCCATCGTGGTGGCGATCAACGACGACGAGATCCAGGCCCAGCGGCGTGCCGCCCAGGCCGAGATCTTCAACGCCGAGACGGCGTTGCGCAACGCCCAGGTGCAGTATTCCCGCGAGCTCTATTCGCCGCGCGTCAACAGCATGTCCGGCATGCCCGGGATGGGCATGCCGAATCTGTTCGACCAGATGTTCACCCGCCCGATGAGCGAATTGGCCGGGCGCTCCTATACCGGACTGGAGCGGCAGGCCGATCTCTATGCCCAGGGGGCCGGGGTCAACCAGGCCCGCAACCAGATCACCCGGGCGCGCGCCAACCTGGCGACCCTGGACGCCAAGCTCAACGACGCCAAGTTGACGGCGCCGTTCGACGGGGTGATCGTCGAGAAGCTGTCGGAGGTGGGCGACACGGTGCAGCCCGGCATGCCGCTGATCAAGTTCGCCCATACCGAATACCTTCGGATCATCGCCGACGTGCCGGTGCGCCTGGTTGCCGGGCTGTCCAAGGGGATGTTCGTGCCGGCCCGGCTGGATGCCGGCGGCCGCGAGGTGCAGGCCAAGGTGGCGCAGATCTTCCCGATGGCCGATCGCCAGCGGCACACGGTGAAGGTCAAGTTCGATCTTCCGAAGGGCACCCCGGGCGGCCCGGGGATGTATGTGGAGGTGACCATTCCCGACCGCAGCGTCCCGATGCGCGACGTTCCGGCGGTGCCGGAGAGCGCGCTCATCTGGCGCGGCAGCCTGCCGTCGATTTTCATCCTCAAGGACGGCCAGCCGTCGTTGCGCGTGGTGCGGGTCGGCTATCCGCTGGACAACGGCGCGGTCTCGGTTCTGTCCGGTCTTCGTGGCGGCGAGCAGGTGATCGTCGATCCCCCCGCCAACCTGATCTCGGGCGGGCGCTAGGCGCCCGCCCGGATCCGGCGCGGCAAAAAAACAGGGAAGTGGGGGACGCGATGGGCGACGAAAACCTGAAGACCAACGGCGGCAACGGGGCCACCCCGGGCAAGGCGAAAAGCCTCGGCCTGGCCGGCAGCATGGCCAAGGCGTTCATCAATTCGCCGCTGTCGCCGCTGTTCCTGTTCACCAGCCTGGCCCTGGGCATCCTCGGCCTGCTGTCGACCCCGCGCCAGGAGGACCCGCAGATCTCGGTGCCGATGGTCGACGTCTTCTTCCAGTACGAGGGGGCGTCGGCCGAGCAGGTGGCGAGCCTCGCCACCGACCCGCTGGAACGCCTGATGAGCGAGATCCCGGGGGTCAAGCACGTCTATTCCATGTCGCATCGCGACGGCGGCATGGTCACCGTCGAGTTCGACGTCGGCGAGCAGATGGAGCCCTCGCTGGTCAAGCTGTACGACAAGCTGATGTCGAACATGGACAAGATCCCGCCCGGGGTCTCGCAGCCGATGGTCAAGCCGAAGGGGGTGGACGACGTCCCGGTGGTGACCCTCACCCTGTGGTCGCACGAGGTCGACGAGGCGGCGTTGCGGCTGATCGGCCTCGACGTGATGCAGCGGCTCAAGGAGGTGCCGAACACTTCGCAGAGCTTCATCGTCGGCGGCCGGTCCGAGGTCATCAAGGTGGAGGTGTTCCCGGAGCGCCTGTCCGGCTACGGGATCGGCCTCGATCAGATCGCCCAGACCATCAAGGCCGCCAACGTGGAGCGCGGGGTGGGCACGGTGGAGATCGGCGAGACCAGCTTCACCCTCTATACCGGCGCCTGGCTGCAGCGGGCCAAGGACATCGAGCGGCTGATGGTGGGGGTCAGCCACGGCTCTCCGGTCTACGTGCGCGACGTGGCCCTGGTGCGCGAGCTGCACGACGACGCGGCCAGCGTGGTGTCCTACTACACCGGGCGCGCCTACGCGGCCGGACGCGGCGAGATCTTCGTCGACGGGGACGGCGACACCGATCTCGACGAGGCGGCGGAGACGCGGCGCCGCAACGGCCCGCTGGCCCCGGTCGGGGCGCCGGCGGTGACCGTCGCGGTGGCCAAGAAGCAGGGCACCAACGGGGTGACCGTGGCGGCCGACATCCTGGCCCACGTGGAGCGCCTGAAGGGCGACATCATCCCCGACAACGTGCAGGTGGAGGTGACCCGGAACTACGGCGAGACCGCCAACGACAAGGTCAACGAGCTGATCTTCAAGCTGTTCGTGGCGACCGGCATCGTGACCGTGCTGATCCTGGTGTTCCTCGGCCTGCGGGCGGCGATCGTGGTGCTGATCGTGATCCCGGTGGTGATCCTGGTCACCGTGTTCGCGGCCTGGCTGCTCGGCTACACCATCGACCGGGTGTCGCTGTTCGCGCTCATCTTCTCCATCGGCATCCTGGTCGACGACGCCATCGTGGTGATCGAGAACATCTACCGGCGCTGGCTGGAGGAAGGCCGGGTCGACGTCGCGCTGTCGGTGGACGCGGTGCGCGAGGTCGGCAACCCGACCATCCTGGCCACGTTCACCGTCATCGCGGCGCTGCTGCCGATGGGCTTCGTGTCCGGCATGATGGGCCCCTACATGGAGCCGATCCCGGCGCTGGGCTCGGTGGCCATGCTGTTCTCCCTGTTCGCCGCCTTCATCTTCACCCCCTGGCTGGCCCAGCGCATCCGGCCCAGCATGAAGAAGCTGGCCAAGATGGAGGAGAAGGAGCACCGCCAGAACCGCAAGATCGGCGACTTGTTCCGGCGCACCCTCAATCCGCTGCTGGAAAGCAAGGTGAAGGGCTGGACCTTCGCCCTGGTGCTGATCGCGGTGTTCGCCGGCAGCATCTGGATGTTCCCGACCACCGCGGTGACCGTGAAGATGCTGCCGCACGACAACAAGCCGGAGTTCAACGTCACCGTCAACATGCCGGACGGCACCGCGCTGCCGGTCACCGCCAACGTGGCCGGCCGGCTGGCCGAGGCGATCCTGAAGCTGCCCGAGGTGAGCGCCGTCCAGACCTATGCCGGCACCGCCTCGCCGTTCAACTTCAACGGCCTGGTGCGCCACACCTACCTGCGCCAGAAGCCGTGGATGGGCGACATCCAGGTGCAGCTGGTGCACAAACCCGATCGCGCCAAGTCGAGCCACCAGATGGCGGCCGAGGTGCGCGACATGCTGACCCCGCTGGCCCGCGAGATGGGAGCCCGCATCGAGGTGATCGAGATGCCGCCCGGGCCGCCGGTGCTGCAGACCATGGTGGCCGAGATCTACGGCCCCGACCCGGACACCCGCCGCCAGGTGGCGCGCGACATCACCGGCCTGTTCGAAAAGGCGGAGTCGGTGGTCGACGTCGACAACTTCCTGCAGGACCGCTACGAGTCCTGGCGCTTCGAGGTCGACCGCGAGAAGGCGTCGCGGCGCGGCGTGTCGGTGGAGGACATCAACCGGCAGCTCGAAATGGCCATGGGCGGCTTCAAGATGGGCGACGTGAAGACCGGTCACGCCCTGGAGCCGCGCTACATCATCCTGCAGATGCCGATGGCCCTGCGCAGCCAGTTCGGCAACCTGGGCGAATTGCCGGTGCCGTCGGCCCAGGGGGTGATGATCCCGCTCGGCGAGCTGGGCCGCTTCGTGCCGTTCGAGATCGACGACCCGGTGTATCACAAGGACCTGCGGTCGCTCGAATACGTGACCGGCGAGGTGGGCGGCCGCCTGGGGGCGCCGATCTACGGCATCCTGGAGGTGGAGGACCTGCTCGACCAGTACACCGCGCCGGACGGGGTGCGGGTGACCACCACCTACATGGGGCCGCCGCAGACCGGCCTCGCCTCGGCCCTCGAATGGGGCGGCGAGTGGACGGTGACCTACGAGACCTTCCGCGACATGGGGATCGCGTTCGGTGCCGCCCTGGTCCTCATCTATATCCTGGTGGTCTGGGAGTTCGGGAACTTCACCCTGCCGGGCATCATCATGGTGCCGATTCCGCTGACCCTGATCGGCATCATCCCGGGCCATTTCATCGTCGGCCAGCTGATGGGCGGCGGCGAGTTCACCGCCACGTCGATGATCGGGTTCATCGCCCTGGCCGGCATCATCGTGCGCAACTCGATCCTGCTGGTCGATTTCTCGCAGCACGCGGTGCGCCGCGGCCATGACGTCAAGGAGGCGGTGATCCAGGCCTGCCGGACCCGGACCCGACCGATCGTCATCACCGCCCTGGCCCTGGTCGGCGGATCGTTGGTGATCCTCGACGACCCGATCTTCCAGGGCATGGCGATTTCGCTGATGGCCGGGGTGATCGTGTCCACGGTGTTGACCCTGATCGTCATTCCGATGGGCTGCGTGAGCTTCAGCCGGGCCATGGTGCCGCCGTCGTGCACCGATCCGCTGCCGGCCGACGGGCCGATCGACGACGCGGCGGCGCCCGCCGCCGCGGCTCCGCCGGGCCGCGCCGGGCGGGCGGCGGACGACGGGCCGCCGCTGTGGTTCAAGATCTGGAGTGGCCTGATCACCGCGTTCATGATCGCGCGCGGCATCGCCCTGTTCCTCTGGATGGGGCTGAAGTGGCTGTACCGGACGATCATGACCCTGAGCGGCCAGGGCGGCGGCAAGCCGAAACCGCCGTCCGGATCGGGTCGCAAGCGGCCGCCGTCGGGCCCCAAGGGCCCGCCGCCGGCGGCGCCCGACGCCGCGCCGAAGGACGCCGCGCCGGGGCCGGGCAAGGCCGCGACGACGGTTGCCAAGACGGCTCCCAAAAAGACCGCGACCGCCAAGAGCGCGGCCGCGAAGGCGACCAAAGGCGCCGCCAAGGGCGCCGAGGACGGACCCGATTCGGCGTCCGGAACCACGGCGACCCCGGCCAAGGGCCGGCGGCGGCGCGGAATCCGGGTGAAATCCTCGCTCAACGAGCCTACCGACAACGACACGTGAGGTCCCGACCATGCGCATGACCCTACTGGTGCTCGCCCTCGGTTCCCTGGCCGCCGCCCAGGCCGCGGCGCAGAGCGGTTACGCGACCGACCCCTCCTCTCCGGAGGCGGCGAACGACGCGGCGACCGCGATGACCGAGGAAGTGCCGCCGGCCCCGCCGGGCCTGTTCCATTCGACCCTTCTGATGCCGCGCGCGGCGGTGCCGGAGGCGCCGCCGGCGTCCGAGTCGACCGTCTCGGCCCCGTCGCCGACGCCCTATCCGGGCCGGCCGGCACGCGACGCCATCGCCCGTCCCTACTGGTCGAGCGAGCCGGCGGCCACCGAGCCGGCGGGCCAGCCGGCGGCGCCGCAGCCGGACGCCCGGTCGGCCGGCGCGCCCGCCACGTCGGCAACGGCCCGGACCCGTCCGGCGGCGCGTCCCGGATGGCCGGGCTGGGGGCCCGGCTGGCGGCGCCCGGGTCCGGTTCATCCTCCGCGCGCCTACGGATACCCGCCGGTTTACGGGCCCGCCCCCTATGGCCACGCGCCGGCCTATCCGCCCGCCGCGCGGCCGAACAGCCAATAAGCACGCCGGAAAGGTCGATTGTTCGCCATGTTCGAGTTCAAGGACGTTCTCCTCGGAGCCGTTGTCGCCCTGGCCTTGTCCGGCCCCTCTTGGGCGGCCGACGACAATCCGTGGAGGATTTGGCCGACCCCCCAAACGCAGGCGCCGCCGCCGAGCGGCAACGCCTGGGGAGGTTACGGACAGCCCGGACTCGGCATGGAATATCCGCCGGAGGATCTGGAGCGCCGCCTGGACTCGCAGGTCCAGCAACAGATCTACCCGGGCCGGCCGGTGCCGCCGCAACCGGCTCCGCCGGCCGGTGCACCGCCGGCGAGGGATGGCGGCCAGGTCTATCCCGGCACCTATCCGCCGGCCGCCGATCCCTATGTCCGCCCCGGTTTGCCGGCCGTGAACGACATCTACGGGCCGCACGAACTGGACCTCTATCCGAGATACGGGGGGTATGGGGGATACGGGCATTACGGAGGGGCCGGCGACCTGTGGCCGGGGATCGGGTATCATGGACTGCCTTACCATGGCTACGGATACGGGACCGGCTGGCCGTATCCGGGGGGGACCGGGCTCGGCTGGCCGTTCGGGCTCGGCTGGCCGGGACTCGCTTACTGACGCCGCGCGCCGACGCCGCGCCGCCTCCCGCCGGGCGCATCGGCGGGCCGGAACGATCATGGAGGAACCAGAGGCATGTCCCGACTGACCCTTTTCGTCCTCTCCCTGGCCGTCGCCGCCCTGCCGGCCGCCGCCGCCGATATCTCGTTCATGGCCGAAGCGGTCGAAAAGGCACCCGGCCAGGCGGCGCGCACCGCCCGCATCTATCGGATGGGCGACGCGATGCGCATGGAAACCCTGGAGCCCGGCGAGCGCATGGTGCGCATCGTGTTGCCGGGCCAGGGGGTGATGCGCCTGCTCGATCCGCAGAACAAGGTCTACATGGAGGTTCAGGGCACGCCGGTGCCGTCCGGGTCCGCCATGCCGGCCAATCCCTGCGCCGGCGCGCCGCCGGACGCCAACTGCCGGATGACCGGAACCGCCAACCTGGGCGGCACCCAGACCGAACGCTACGAGCTCCAGGATCCGCAGTCGGGGGCGTCGGTGGCCATGTTCTGGGATCCGCAACGGCATCAGGTCCTGCGCCAGGAGATGCCGGACGGCACGGTCCTGGAGAAGTCCTATCTCGGTCCCGGCCAGCATCTCGGGCGGTCGGTCGAGCATTGGCGCACCGTATTGACCAAGCCGGAGGGCGGGTCCGAGGCCGGCGAGTGGTGGTACGATCCCGAGATCGAAATGGTGGTCCGCGAGGAACGCGCCGACGGCTACACGCGGGAACTGACCAGCATTCAGGTCGGGCAGGTCGACCCGCACCTGTTCCAGGTGCCGTCCGACTACCGCCAGAAGGAGCCCCCGGCACCGCAGGCCCAGCAGCCGGGACAGCCGGGCGGGTATCCGCCGCGCCAGCAGGCGCCGCGCCAGGCGCCGCCGCAGTATCCGCCGCAGGGCTATGGCGCCCAGCAGCCCTATCCCCCGCAGGGCTATCAGGGGCAGCGGCCGCAGTATCCCCCGCAGGGCTACGGCACCGCCCAGCAGCCGCAGTACCCGCCGCAGGGCTACGGCACCCAGTCGCCGCAAATTCCCACGCCGGGCGGCTCCTATCCGGTCTACCCCAATCCCTACACCAGATAATGGGCGCCGCTTGATGATTACCCTGGTCGCCAACCTGAAGGGCGGAACCGGAAAAAGCACCGTGGCCTTCAATCTGGCGCTGTGGCGCATGAAGCACGATGGGGCGGTGGCGGTCTGCGACCTCGACCCGCAGGCGACCCTGCGCGACGCCGTCGAGTTGCGGGAGGAGGAGGGGTTCGCCCCCGGCCTGACGATGCTCGCGAAACTGCCCGACGCTCCGGACGGCGACGTCATCGTCGATGTGGGCGCGTCCGACATGGACGGCGTCCGCGCCGGCCTGCGGGCCGCCGGACAGATCATCGTGCCGGTGGCGCCCAGTCAGGCCGACGTGTGGTCGACCCAGCGGTTCATCGAGCTGGTCAGGGAGCACACCGGATCGCGCCTGCCGCGCCTGCGGGCGTTCGTCAACCGGGCCGATCCGCATCCGCGGTCGCGCGAGAACCGGGAGACGTTCGAGGTCCTGAAATCGCTGCCGCACCTGGAGGTCATGTCGGCCCGGCTGACCCAGCGGCTTGTTTTCCGGCGCTCGTTCAGCGAAGGTCTCGCGGTGTTCGAACTGGAGCCGTCCGGAAAGGGCGCCGCCGAGTTGGACAAACTCGGCCGGGAGGTATACCAAGCCTGAGGGTTGTGTCTGAAAAGGGGATTTCGTCATGGCATTCGTCAGACTTATTCTGTTTTACGGCCTCATAGGCCTTCTCATCTACGGCTACGTGGAGCGGGACACCGTCCTGCCCATGCTCACCGACACCTGGGAGGAAATCGAGGCGACCGCCGAGCAGATCGGCGAGGAAGTCGGATTGACCGACGGCGGCATCCCGACCTTGCCCGCCGAGGCGACCGAGACCGCGGCCGCGACGCCGGCCGAGCCGGCCCCGGCCCCGCAACCGCAGGCGGCCCCGGAACCGGAACCCGCGCCGGCGCCGGCCGCCGCCGCGCCGCCGCCGGCTCCGCAGCCGCAACCGGCGGCGCGTCCGGAGCCGCAACCGCAGCCGGCGGCACGCCCGGAACCGCGACCGCAGGAAACCGCCGCCGCGCCGCCGCGCATGCCGGCCTATCCGCAGGCCAGCGGCTGGCGGCAGTCGCCGTCTCCCTATGCCGGACCCGCCCCGTCGCGCCACCCGGGGGCGGCGCCGGCCGCGACCGCACCGGCCGCGGCCCCGCGCGCGCCGATGGCGGAGTCCGACCTGGGCCATGACCTGCGTGCC
>JANQGL010000385.1 GCA_028277325.1 Magnetospira sp. | reverse complement strand
AGGCCGGGCGGCAGGTCGTCGGGCGGCGATCCGGGGGGCGCCAGCACCGCCACCGCGCCGCGCCGGTGCGCCTCCCCGATGAAGGCGCGGCCGTCGCGGCGGGCCCCGGGCAGGGCCGCGAACAGGTGGCCGGGCGCGACGCGCCGCGAATCACAGGTCAGTCCGGTGATCCGGGTGGTGTCGAAATCGGCTGCCCTGTGTTCCACCGTCAGGCCCTCGCTCAGTTCAGTAAGACGCAAGGCGCGTTCCTCCGCGCGGGCGCTGGTGGTCGATCAGGGCGGGATTGGGGGGAATCCCGTACAGGGTGGCCAGATGGCGGATCACCTGACCGACCACCGGCGCCGCCACCCAGCCGCCGGTGGCGAATCCCAGGGTCCGCTTCAGGCCCTTCGGCTCGTCGATCATCGCCAGCACCACGTAGCGCGGATCGTCGAGCGGGAAGGCGCCGACGAAGGAGGCCAGCCGGGCGTCGCGCCGGTAGCGGCGGCCCTCCTGCTTCTCGGCGGTGCCGGACTTGCCGCCGACCAGATAGCCGGGCACGGCGGCGTTGCGGCCGGTGCCGGCCTCGACCACCAGCCGCATCAGGTCGCGCATCTGGCGCGAGGTCGCCGGGTCGACCACCTGGCGGCCGGGCACCGGGCGCGACCGGTCCGCCCTCACGAGGGTGGCCGGGCGCCATTCGCCGCCGTTGACCAGGGCCGCGACGGCGGTCGCCAGCTGCACCGGGGTGACCGCGATCCCATGCCCGAAGGCGACGGTCATGGTGTTGATGTCGCGCCAGTCGCGGGGCACCAGCGGGGCGCCGACCTCGGGCACCTCCAGGTCGGGCCGCGACAGCAGGCCGAGCCGGCCCAGGTAGTCCCGCTGGGTGCGGGTGCCCACGTCGAGGGCCATCTTGGCGGCCCCGATGTTGGACGAGTGGATCAGGATTTCCGGCAGCGACAGCCAGCGGTTCTCGGCGTGGAAGTCGCGGATCGTGAACCGGGCGACGCGGATCGGCTCCGAGGCGTCGTAGCCGCTGGTCATGTGGGCGGTGCCGCTGTCCAGGGCCATCGCGGCGGTGAACAGCTTGAAGGTGGACCCCATTTCGTACACGCCTTTGGTCGCCCGGTTGAACAGGCTGTCGAGGGGCGAGTCTGCCGGCGCATTGGGGTCGAAATCGGGCAGCGAGACGAGGGCCAGCAATTCGCCGCTGCGCACGTCCATGACCAGTCCGGCGGCGCCGACGGCCCGGAACTCGGCCATCGTCGCGGCCAGCGAATCGCGCAGCACCGACTGCACCCGGATGTCGATGGACAGGGCCAGCGGCGTCGGATCGTTGCGCAGCCGCGCGTCGAAGAACTCCTCCGCCCCGGCGATGCCGCGGCCGTCGATGTCGGTCATCCCCAGCACGTGGGCCGACAGCGGCCCCTGCGGGTAGACCCGGCGCTCGGCGCGCTGGAAGAACACCCCGGGGATGCCCAGCCGGTTGACCTCGTACTGCTGGCGCGGCGTCAGGTTGCGGTGCAGCCACACGAAGGCGCGCCCCGACGACAGCTTCCCGGCCAGGTCCGCCGGGTCGGCCTCGGGCAGCAGGGCGGCCAGGCGG
>JANQGL010000341.1 GCA_028277325.1 Magnetospira sp. | reverse complement strand
GGCTACCTGTGGGACCCGCCGAAGGCCAAGGAGGCCTTCGTCAAGGCCGCCCTGTCGGCCCACCTGGCCGGCCGCCGGGTGGCGCTCAGCCTGTCCGATCCGTTCTGCGTCGACCGCCACCGCGAGTCGTTCCTGGATCTGGTGCGCCGTCACGTGGACATCCTGTTCGCCAACGAGCGCGAAATCATGAGCCTGTTCCAGGTCGGGACCTTCGACGCGGCCATGCACCTGCTGCCGGAGCACGTTTCGGTGGCGGCCCTGACCCGGGGCCCCAAGGGCTCGGTGGTGCTGTCGGGGACCGAGGTGCACATTCTGGACCCGGAACCGGTCGACCGGGTGGTCGACACCACCGGCGCCGGCGACGCCTACGCGGCCGGGTTCCTGCATGCCTTCGTGCGCGGCGACGACCTGGCGACCTGCGGACGCCTGGGCGGCATCTGCGCGGCCGAGGTGATCTCGCATTTCGGGGCCCGCCCCGAAACGCCGCTCGACGCGCTGGCCGCCGACCGGCTGGGGCTCGCCGGATGACCCTGCGCAACATCGCGATCATCGCCCACGTGGACCATGGCAAGACGACCCTGGTCGACGTGCTCCTGAGGCAGTCCGGCGCCTTCCGCGACAACCAGGCGGTGGCCGAACGGGCGATGGACTCCAACGAACTGGAGCGGGAACGCGGCATCACCATTCTCGCCAAGTGCACCTCCATCGACTGGCGGGGGACCCGGATCAACATCGTCGACACCCCCGGCCACGCCGATTTCGGGGGCGAGGTGGAGCGCATCCTCTCCATGGTCGACGGGGTGCTGCTGCTGGTCGACGCCTCCGAAGGGCCGATGCCGCAGACCAAGTTCGTGACCACCAAGGCCCTGAAGCTGGGCCTCAGGCCGATCGTGGTGGTCAACAAGGTGGACAAGCCGGACGCCCGCCCCTACGAGGTGCAGGACGAGGTGTTCGACCTGTTCACGGCGCTGGACGCCAGCGACGAACAGCTCGACTTCCCGACCCTGTTCGCCTCGGCCAAGCAGGGCTGGGCGAGCCTCGAACCGGACTCCCGTCCGGGCGACATGTCGGCGGTCTTCGAGGCCATTCTCGACGACGTTCCGGAACCGGAAACAAACCCCGACGCCCCGTTCTCCATGCTGGCCACCACCCTGGAGTCCGATCCCTATCTGGGCCGCGTGCTGACCGGCCGGGTGGCGAGCGGATCGATCCGCCCCAACGCGCCGATCAAGGTGATCGACCGCGAGGGCGCCCTAATCGAGCAGGGCCGGGCGACCAGGCTGCTGACCTTTCGCGGCCTGGAGCGGGTGCCGGCCGACGAGGTCCGCTCGGGCGACATCGTCGCCATCGCCGGGCTGGCCAGGGGGACGGTGTCGCACACCCTGTGCGATCCGTCGGTGGACGCCGCGCTGCCGGCCCAGCCGATCGACCCGCCGACCCTGGCCATGCTGTTCTCGGTCAACGATTCGCCGCTCGCCGGGCGGGAGGGCAGGAAGGTGCAGTCCCGCGTCATCCGCGACCGCCTGTTCGCCGAGGCCGAGGGCAACGTCGCCCTGCGGGTCACCGAGACCGAGGACAAGGACGCCCTGGAGGTGGCGGGGCGCGGCGAGTTGCAGTTGGGGGTGCTGATCGAGGTGATGCGCCGCGAGGGATTCGAGTTGTCGATCTCGCGCCCGCGCGTCCTGTATCGCGAGGACGGCGGCGCGCGCCTGGAGCCGCTGGAGGAGGTCACCATCGACGTGGACGAGGCGTTCTCGGGGATCGTCGTCGAGGCGATGTCCCTGCGCAAGGGCAAGATGAAGGAGATGCGCCCGTCCGGCGGCGGCAAGGCGCGCCTGGTGTTCCACGCCCCGTCGCGCGGCATGATCGGCTATTTCGGGGAGTTCCTGACCGAGACCCGGGGCACCGGCATCATGGCCCGCGCCTTCCACGGCTACGTGCCCCATTGCGGGCCGATCCCGGGGCGCCGCAACGGGGTGCTGATCTCCAACGCCGCCGGGACCACGGTGGCCTATGCGCTGGCCAACCTGGAGGGGCGCGGACCGCTGTTCGTCGGCCCGCAGGTCAAGGTCTACGAGGGGATGATCATCGGCGAGCACGCGCGGCCCGGCGACCTGGAGGTCAACCCGATGAAGACCAAGCAGCTCACCAACGTCCGCGCTTCGGGCACCGACGAGGCGATCCGCCTCACCCCGCCGCGCCGCATGACCCTGGAACGGGCCATCGCCTATATCCAGGACGACGAGCTTGTGGAGGTCACCCCGCAGTCGATCCGCCTGCGCAAGCGCCTGCTCGACCCGCACGAACGCAAGAAGGCGGAGCGCAAGGCCGTATCGGGGTAGGATCCGGTCGCGGGCGGGGGTCGGTGGTCCGGCTTGACATTTCGAAAAAACCAGTGATATGGTTTTCATCATGACGGAAGATGCGATCATGACCGAGCAACGGGCGGTCGACGCGCTCGCGGCGCTCGGCAACCCGACCCGGCTGCGGCTCTACCGGCTGCTGGTGCGGGCCGGCGACGAGGGGCTCAACGCGGGCGATATCCAGGCCCGCGTCGAGGTGCCGGCGTCGACCCTGGCGCACCATTTGACGGCGCTCGCGCGGGCCGATCTGATCCTGCAGGAACGGCGCGGCCGCGAGGTCGTCTCGCGGGTCAACTACGGGGTGATGAACGCCCTTCTCGCGTTCCTCGGGGAACACTGCTGCGCCGGCCTGGAGGCGCTCGACGACACCTGCGCGGCGTGATTTTTTTCGCGCTTCATTTCCATTCTTCTAGTGGAGACGTTTAATGCTCGAAACCCTCTCGCGTCCCGGCGGCCTGCGGGCCGGCCTCAAGGCGGTCGACCGGGCCTGGCTGGCGGTCGGCCTGATCCTGCTCGGGATCGCCCTGGTGGATGTCGACCGGCTGGGCCATTTCGTCGGGTTCGCGCTGTCCCAACTCATCGCCACCGCGCCGTTCATCCTGTTCGCGGTGGCGATGGTCGCCTACCTCAAGGCGAGCGGCGCCGAGCGCGTGCTGGCCCGCGCCTTCGAGGGCCGGGAGAGCCGGATGATCGTCCTCGCCGCCCTGGTTGGCGGCCTGGCGCCGTTCTGTTCGTGCCAGGTGATTCCGTTCGTCGCGGCACTGCTCGCCCTCGGCACGCCGCTGTCGGCGGTGATGGCGTTCTGGCTGTCGTCCCCGCTGATCGATCCGCCGACCCTGCTGGTCACCGCCGCCGCGCTCGGCTGGCCGTTCGCGGCCGGCAAGGCGGTGGCGGCGGTCGGGATCGGGCTGCTGGGCGGATTCGTCATCAAGGCGGCGGTCGCCCGGGGTCGGTTCGCCGATCCGGCGCGGCCCGCCGCGCCGTCCGGCTGCGGCTGCCGGAAACGCCCCGGCCTGCCCGAGGGACGCCCGGCCTGGCGGTTCTGGAGGGAGCCGCCGCGCCGCGCCGCGTTCGCCGCCGAGGCGCGTGCCAACGGCCTGTTCCTGGTCAAGTGGCTGACTCTCGCCTACCTGCTCGAAGGGCTGCTGATCGAAACCCTGCCGGCCGCGACCATCGCCCGCGTGGTCGGCGGCGACGGCGTGCTGTCGGTCGTCGTGGCGGCCCTGGTCGGCGGACCGGCCTACCTCAATTCCTATGCCGCGCCGCCGCTGGTCGCCGGACTGATGCAGCAGGGCATGAGCGCCGGCGCCGGCATGGCCTTCATCGTCGCCGGGGCGGTGAGTTCGATGCCGGCGATGGTCGCCGTGTTCGCCCTGGTCCGCCGGCGGGTGTTCGCCGCCTACGTGGGCCTGGGCGTCCTGGGCGCCGTGCTTTCGGGTCTGGCCTACGGTCTGGTGGCCGGCGGCTGACGGCCGTCCTTGCCCCGAGGCCGCGTCGCCTCGGGGCGCTCGATTAACATGAAAATAATATAATTTAATAATGAATAATTCATCTAATATGTAAAAATGGGCTTCTCAATCTCCGCGATCAATGTCATTTTTACCCGCATGGAGCAGGTCCGCCCGGCCCCCGACGGGGCGCCCAACGATCCGGACCGCCCGGACTTCGGACGACGGGAAACGACAAGGAGCATGCCTATGGACAGCGCCACCATGGACAGCCGCCCGGTGATCGACGGGCACCGTCGGATCAAACGGCACGGACCCTCGCTGGACGATTCCGGGCGCTGGCTCGCCGCCGGCTGGCAGGACTTCCGGGCGTCGTTCGGCCTGAGCTTTTCCTACGGCCTGATGTTCGGACTGACCGGACTGTTCCTGTTCCTGGCCTTCGACAGCAAGGAGCAGGCCGCCGTGATGGTGCCGCTGCTCGGCGGCTATCTGATCGTGGCGCCGGCCCTCGCGGTCGGGTTCCACGAGATGAGCCGGCGCCGCGAGACCGGCGAGGCCCTGTCGTTGCGCGGCGTCGCCTCCTGCTGCCGGGGCCGGATCGGGCAGCTTGCGATGGTCGGGCTGGCGCTGACCGGGCTGTTCCTGGCGTGGATGCTGACGGCGCTGGTGATTTTCGCGCTGTTCTTCAACGGCGGCGTGCCGTGGGACCTGATACCGTTCATCGGCCACGTGCTGTCGTCGCCGCAGGGACCGCCGTTCCTGGCCATCGGGACCCTGGTCGGCGGCGCCGTCGCCGGCCTCGCCTACGGGGTGAGCGCCCTGTCGATCCCGCTGATCCTGGACCGCAACCTGCCGGCCATCGACGCGATGGCGCTCAGCCTGCGGCTGGTCGGGCGGCACTGGCGGCTGATGGCCGGCTGGGCGGCGACCATCGCCCTGATCACCTTCTGCGGGATCGTGCTCGGGTTCGTGGGGCTGGCCGTCGCGCTGCCGCTGGCCGGGCATGCCTCCTGGCACGCCTATCGCGGCTTGATGGCGCTCGACGAGGCCTGACGGGACCCCCGACGGCCCGTCGCGGGCCGCCCTACCAGCCCATGTCGCGGATCGCCGTGTCCATGGTCACCACCCGTTGCGCGGCGACCACGTGCAGGTTCTCGATCAGCTTGCCGTCCATCACCACCACGCCCTTGCCCTCGGCCCCGGCGGCGGCCAGGTTCTCGATGACCCGGCGCGACCATTCCACCTCGTCCGGCGACGGGGTGAACACCTCGTTGGCCTTGGCCAGGGTCTTCGGATGGATCAGGGTCTTGCCGTCGAACCCCAGTTCGCTGCCCTGGACGCAGGAGTATGCGAAGCCCTCGTCGTCGGTGAGGTCCAGGTACACCCCGTCGAGGGCGACCAGTCCGTAGGCGCGGGCGGCCAGCAGGCACAGCTCCAGCGACGCGATCATCGGCAGCCGCATGCGGGTGTGGGCGCAGCGCAGGTCCTTGCCCAGGTCCGAGGTGCCGAGCACCAGACCGACCAGACGCTCGCTGGCGCCGGCGATCTCCTCGGCCCGCAGCACCCCGCGCGGGGTCTCGATCATGCACCAGACGCCCATGCCGGACGGGGCGCCGGCGGCGTCCATCACGCTCAGGACCTGGCGCACCGCGTCGGCGCTCTCCGCCTTGGGGATCAGGATTCCGTCGGCGCCGCTGCGCGACGCCGCCACCAGATCGTCGTGGCCCCAGGGGGTGTTGAGGCCGTTGACCCGGATCAGCAGCTCGCGCTTGCCGTAGCCGCCCCGTTGCACCGCCGCGCAGACCTGGTCGCGGGCGGTCGGCTTGGCGTCCGGCGCCACCGCGTCTTCCAGGTCGAGGATCAGCCCGTCGGCCGGCACCGTGCGGCCTTTTTCCAGGGCGCGGAGGTTGGACCCGGGCATATAGAGCACGGAACGGCGCGGACGGGCATCGCGGAGCATGGTGGTCCTCCAAAGCAAATGTTTCGCAACTGCGAAGGCGGGGTCTGCACGCCAGCCGTGCCGGGGAGACCGTCATCCGGCGCCACGACCGATTTGCCGAAGATTCTGGACAGCACTTCCTTCTCGCGGAAGCCGTCGATTTCGCATTCACGGCACGGCGGGACGAAACGATTTCCGCGACCCGCTGCAGGCGCGCGGACCCGACCGCCCGTCAATACATCCGTCCGCCGTCCGGCACGTCCAGGTCGGGTTTGAGCAGCACCACCTCGCCGTCGGCGTCGGGCACCCCGAGCACCAGGCACTGACTCATGAACGTGCCGATCTGTTTGGGCGGGAAGTTGACCACCGCCACCACCTGGCGGCCCGGCAGGCCGGCCGGGTCGTAGTGGCGGGTGATCTGGGCCGAGGTCTTGCGCTCGCCGATTTCCGGCCCGAAGTCGACCCACAGCTTGAGGGCCGGGCGGCGGGCCTCCGGGAACGGGTCGGCACGCCGGATCGTGCCGACCCGGACGTCGACCTTCAGGAAGTCGTCGAACGACAGCGACATGATGCGCGGCTCCCGAAACGCGACGGAGGGCGTCCGCGTGGACCCCCTCCGCAGGCGTCCCGTCACGGCACGGGAACTACTTCTTCAGCTTCAGGAGCATGTCCTTGAACTCGTCCATGCTCTCGGTGAACCGCTTGTTGATCGCTTCGGCCGCCTCGGTGTTCGACTTGGCCGACATCTCGGCCAGCTCGCGGGCGTTGGCCATCGCCTTCTCGAAGGCGGCCTTGGCCTGATCGATCTGAGTCGCCGCGACGTCCTCCGGCTTGGAGTCGGCCTTGTAGGTCTTCAGGGTGTCGGTCAACTCCTGCATCGCCTGTTGCAGGATCTCGCTCTGCCGGCGCATCATCGCCTGCATGCCCTCGAGGGCGACCCGGTTGGCGGTGGTCATCGCCTCGATGTTCTTGCGCTGGGTTTCCATGATCGCGCTGGTGTCGAAGCCCGGCAGCTTCAGGTCACCGAACGACTTCTGGAAGTTGCCCATGATCTTGGCCGGATCGAACTCCGCCGCGATCTTGGTCACGTCGAAAAACATGTAGGGGTTTTTCGGGTCGGTCTTCTGCTCGGCCATCGTCTGGGGTCCCTCTCGCTGTGACGCCATGTTGCAGTGCACAATCGACCCTGAGTATGCGCAAACCCAGGCGTTTCGTCAAGGCTTATGTTGCACTGCACAACGACGGGCGGCCGGGTCTCAGGCGGGCACGTCCCGGGCCGGCGTCGGCGGCGCCCCGTCGTACCGGCGGCGCTCCCAGGGGCACAGGTCGGCGGCCCGTTCGGCCTGCCGCAACGCCTTGTCGAGCGTCGCCATGGTCGGCCCCAGATCCTCGCTGTCGTCGTCCATCCAGGTGGCGGCGGCGCGCAGCCAGACCACGCCGAGCGCCTTGGCGCGCAGGCGGCCCTTCCAGCCGGACGACGACAGCCCGGCGGCCTCCAGCATCCAGCGCATGCTGTTGAGGCCATAGGGCACCAGGCAGAGGGCGGTCAGCGGCTCGCGGCGCAGGTCGCGGCCGATGGCGCGCAGGGCCTCCTTGTAGGGACCGAGGGCGTCGAAGCGGCGCATCAGGACGTCGAACAGACGGTCGTGATCGGTTTCGCCCGGCATCGCCGCGTCGCTCGGCTTGAGGACCTCGCGGTCGACGCGGCCCACGAACCCGGCCAGAATCGAGTCCTTGCAGGGAAACTCCGATCGAATGTCGGCCAGCGAAAGCCCGGTCTCGGCGGCGATGTCGCTCAGGCCCACCCGGTTCCAGCCGCGCTCGGCGGCCAGCGTCATGGTGGCGTCGATGATGCGGTCGGCGGTCTCGGTGTCGCGGATCATGACCCTTCTCCCGGTTGCGGCGACGGACGCGTCGCCTCGGCATGCCTCTCCGTGAG
>JANQGL010000333.1 GCA_028277325.1 Magnetospira sp. | reverse complement strand
CCGCCCGCCTGTCGCCGGCCGACGGCGCGCTGTTCCATGCCGCCGGCAGCAAGGTGGCGGGCGACCTGGGCGGGGCGCTCCGGGCGGCCGGTTTCGCGTTCCGCCGCCAGGTGCTCTACGAGGCGCGGCCGGTCGGGTCGCTCACCGGCGACGTCGCGGCGGCGGTGCGCGACCGCCAAATCGACGCGGTGCTTTTTTTTTCTCCCCGCACCGCCGAAATCTTTGTTAACCTCGCCGCCGCCGCAGGACTGGGGGAAAGCCTGGGCGGCAGCGTCGCGTACTGTCTAAGCCACGCCGTGGCCGACCGGGCTCGCGCCTTGACATGGGCCGAGGTGCGGGTGGCCGCGCGACCCGACCAGGACTCCCTCGTCGCCTGCCTGGGGGATGACGCAACCGAGCGAGAGCCATGATCAACCGACCCGACTCCGACGATCCGAAACTGCCCGAATCCGATCCGGCCGAACCGCCGGACGCGGCGGATCCCGACCCGTCCGACGAGACCACGCATTCCGACTACGTGGACTCGCCGGACGAGGATGTCGACCGGGACCTGATCCCGGACGACGAGGAGGACATCGAGGAGGAGGAACCGCGGCGCGGCGGCCTGTCGACCGTCTTGACGGTCCTGCTCGTGCTGGCGCTGGTGGTCCTGGTCGCCTTCGTTCTGCGCGGCATCTGGGCACCGGCCGCCAAGGATCTGGCCGACCGGTACGCGCCGTTCCTGAGCGGACCGTTGGCCGCCCTGACGGCGCCGTCGAAGGAGATGGCGGCGCTCGGTGAACGGGTCGAGGCGCTGGAGACCCTGTCGAGGACGGCCGAGGAGCAGGGCAGGTCGATCGCCACCCTGGAATACGAGCGGGCCGCCCTGCGCGAGAAGCTGAGCCTCAGCATCGAGCGGATCAACGAGTTGGATACCATGCTGGCCGAGATGCGGGGCATCGTCAACGCGCTCACCGCGCCGGACGGCGAGCTGTCGGCGGCGCGCGACGCGCTCGACGACCTGGAATCGCGGGTCGACGCCCTCGAGAGGACGCCGGGTGACCAGGCGGTGCGCCGCGAGCTGGGCAAGTTGCGCCGCCAGATGGCCGACATGGCGGCGGCCGGCGGCGATCCGGCGGTGACCGACGAGGTGCGCGAGACGACCCGCGAGCTCAGCGCCGCCAACGCCGACCTGCGCGAAAAGCTGGCCGCGCTCACCGGCCGCCTCGAAACCCTGGCCGCCGAGACCGCGGTGACCCCGGCCGAGGCCGACGCCACCCTGTCGCTGGTCATCGCCCTCAACGAACTGCGTGACGCCGCGCGCGGCTCCGAACCCTTCGCCGAGCCGCTGGCGCGGGTCCGTGACCTGGCCGATGAGGCGGCCGGCCTGACCGAACCGCTCGGCCGACTGGCCGCCGAGGCGGAAAGCGGGGTGCCGTCGATCGATCGGCTGCGCGCCCGGTTCGACGATCTGGCGTCCGGGGTCGACGTCGCCATGACCGGCGAGAACGACACCCTGTTCGGGCTGGAGGAAGGCGGCTGGGTGGACCAGACCCTGTCGCGGCTGCTGTCGGTGGTCACGGTGCGGCGGACCGATACCCCGCCGGCACCGGGCGAGATCGCCGTCGGCGCCCTGCGGGACGCCCGCGCCGCCCTGGCGGCCGGCGACCTGGCCACCGCGGCGACCGGGCTGCGCGACCTGGAGGGCGGGTTGGCCGAGCGGTTCGCGCCCTGGCTGGCCGACGCCGACCGCCGGATCGCGGTCGACGCGGCGGCCGACGCGATCCAGGACCAGGCCGTGGCCTTGCTCGAACAGAGCCATCGGGAGTAGCGGCATGTGGGGTGCGATCCGTTTCCTGATCAGCCTGATCCTCGCCGTCTGGCTGGCCGTCTGGCTGGCCGAGAACCCCGGCTGGATGCAGTTCGAATGGCTCGGCTACCGGGTCGAGATGCCGTTCGCCCTGATGCTGGTCCTGGTGTTCCTGCTGGGCGCGGTGATGGCCGTCCTCTATCGGTCCTGGGTCGGTCTGCGGCATGTGCCGTCGCTGCTCAACCGGCAGCGCCGCGAGCGCCGCATGCATCGCGGCTACGAAGCCCTCAACCAGTGCATGGTGGCGCTGGCGGCCGGCGACGGCGGGCGGGCGGCGAACATGGCGCGGCGGGCCGACGAACTGCTCGACGAGGCTCCGGTGACCCTGCTGCTGGCCGCCCAGGCGGCGCAGCTGCGCGGCGACAAGGAGTCGGCCGGGCGCTACTACCAGCGCATGGCGGAAATCCCGGAACTGGAGTTCCTCGGCCTGCGCGGCCTGTTCGAGCGGGCGATGGAGGCCGGCCAACGGGACCGGGCGCTGAGCCTGGCCGAGCGGGCGCGGCGGCTGCGCCCGCGCGCCGAGTGGGTCCTGAAGGGGCTGTTCGACCTCCAGGTGGCGGCCGGGCAATGGGAGCGCGCCCAGGCCACGGTGTCCGAAATGGCGCAGGCCGGCCTGATCGGCCGCGACGAGGCGCAGCACCGCAAGGCGGTGCTGCTGACCCAGGCGGCGTCGGGCACGGAGGAGTCCACGGCGGCGCCGACCGCCCTCAAGACGGTCAGCGAGGCGGCCGACATGGACGCCAACCTGGTGCCGGCGGCGATCGGCAAGGCCCGCCTGCTGATCGAGTCCGGCAAGGGCCGCAAGGCGGTCGGGGTGATCGAGCGGGCCTGGGCCCACACGCCCAACCCGATGCTGGCCGAGCTCTACCTGACGGCCAGGTCTCCGTCCAACCCGCTGGCCCGGTTCAAGGCCCTGCAGGGCTTGGCCAAGCGCAATCCGGAGCATATCGAAAGCCGGGTCGCGGTGGCCCGCGCGGCGCTGGACGCCAAGCTGTGGGGCGAGGTGCGGCGCTACCTGGACCCGCTGACCAAGACCGGCGAGGTGCCGCCGGGCCGGGTCTGCCGCCTGCTCGCCGAACTGGAGGAGCAGGAGAACGGCGACGCCGACAAGGCGCGCCACTGGCTGTCGGTGGCGGCGATCAGCGATCCCGATCCGGCCTGGGTGTGCGGCAAATGCGGCCACCTGCGGGGCGAATGGGCGGCGACCTGCGACAGCTGCGGGAGCTTCGACAGCCTGACCTGGGCGGTGCCCGGCCACGCGGCGGGCGGCCAAACCCCACCGGCGGCGGCCGGCTCGGCGTAACGCCCGACAGGCACCGGTCCGACGGCTTCGCGGGCCTGTCGAGCCTGTTGCAAAAGCCTCGGCCGGGCCGTATGGTGCCCGCCTCGTGCCGCCTTAGCTCAGGGGTAGAGCAACTGATTCGTAATCAGTAGGTCCGCGGTTCAAATCCGCGAGGCGGCACCATATTTTCAATATAGGTCAGGCCGGTCCGGTTCGGAGCGGCTTTTTCGGTTCCAGGGTTTGGAAGAACGGGACGGGATTCGGTTCCAATTTGCCGCCGGTTTCAGCGGTCCGTGTTCGCGGTTCGGTCCCGGGCGCGGCCGTCCTGGTATGCCTCCAGCTTGTGGATCGC
>JANQGL010000330.1 GCA_028277325.1 Magnetospira sp. | reverse complement strand
GCGATCCACAAGCTGGAGGCATACCAGGACGGCCGCGCCCGGGACCGAACCGCGAACACGGACCGCTGAAACCGGCGGCAAATTGGAACCGAATCCCGTTCCGTTCTTCCAAACCCTGGAACCGAAAAAGCCGCTCCGAACCGGAACGGTCTCTTTTCGCGGGGATTTAATTGGTGAGCGCGCCAGGATTCGAACCTGGGACCGTCTGATTAAAAGTCAGATGCTCTACCAGCTGAGCTACGCGCCCGAAAGGTTCCCCGGGGGCCTGAAACCTACCCAAGCCGGGCCCGGCCGGTCAATCTCTTTCACGGCCCGCAGGGGGCGATTTCGGGATTTGATTCGGCACCCGGAATCGCCATATGGAAGGCAGGGTCCCATGCGACGGGCCCGGCAAACGGAACGACAACTGGGGGGGTATCGACGTGAACGTCGGCGACATTCTCAAGAACAAGACACGCATCGTGATCACCGTCCGCGAGGAGGACACCCTGGAGACCGCGGCAACCCTGTTGGCCACCAACCGCATCGGCGCCCTGCCGGTGCGCAACGGCGACGGCGACCTGGTCGGCATCCTGTCGGAACGCGACATCGTGCGCGCCCTGTCGCAGTCCGGGGCGCAGGCCCATTCGAAGCAGGTGCGCGGCTACATGAGCACCAACCTGATCACCTGCACGCCGGGCGAGGACTGCAAGGCGTTGATGGAGACCATGACCAACCGGCGCATCCGCCACCTGCCGGTCATCGAGGGCGGCGACCTGGTCGGCGTGATCTCGCAGGGCGACGTGGTCAAGTCGCGGCTCGACGAAAGCGAACTGGAAAAGAACGTCCTCAAGGACATTGCCATCGCGCGGCCGTAGCACCGTCCGTCCGTCACTCCCCCGCGCCCGGATCCCGGGCGCGGGGCAGCATCGTGCCGCCCGGTCGCGCGGCGTCCGTCCTCAGGCGTTCTCGATGAACCGCTCGCGCAGGCGGACCGCGACGCGCGGCGCCACGAACGTTTCCACGTCGCCGCCCAGGCGGGCGATCTCCTTGACGAACCGCGACGAGATGAACTGGTTGCGGTCGGAGGCCATGAAGAACAGGGTCTCCACCTCGGGGTTCAGGTGGGCGTTCATGCCGGCCATCTGGAACTCGTACTCGAAGTCCGACACCGCGCGCAGGCCGCGGATGATCACCCGGGCGCCGATCTCGACCGCGAAGTTCATCAGCAGGCATTCGAACGGCTGCACGTCGATCCGCGCCTTGACGTCGGGGCGGGCGATCTCGGCCAGTTCGGCCTCGATCATGCCGACCCGCTCGGGCAGCGAGAACAGCGGCTGCTTGCCGTCGTTGGCGGCCACCGCGATGGTCAGCCGGTCGAGCACCCGGCCGGCCCGGCAGATGATGTCCATGTGGCCGTTGGTCACCGGATCGAAGGTGCCGGGGTAGATTCCCGCGAGTTCGGTCATGACTCCTCCGGAGGCTGGTCGGCGTCCAGGCTGTCCTCGGCGTCGTCGGCCGCCTCGCCGCGCAGGCGCGACACCGAGACGATGCGTTCGTCCTCGGCGACCCGGAACAGGGTGACGCCGCGCGTGGTGCGGCCGGAAAAGCTGATCCCGGCGACCGGCACCCGGATCAACTGCCCGCCGTCGGTGACCATCACGATCTGGTCGCCGTCGAGCACCGGGAACGACGCCACGACGGCGGTCGGGCGGCGGTCGCGGCGGGTCAGGTCGATGGCGCCGATCCCCTGGCCGCCGCGCCCGGCGGTGCGGTATTCGTAGGTCGACGAACGCTTGCCGAACCCGTCGTCGGTCACCGTGAGCACGAACTCCTCGCGTTCGGCCAGCGCCTC
>JANQGL010000235.1 GCA_028277325.1 Magnetospira sp. | reverse complement strand
ATGCCGCGCCCGTCCACCTGCTTGAAATGGGTCAGGTAGTCGAGCAGCACCCCGTCCTCGCAGCCGATGTCGAGGACCCGCGACCCGGGCTCGATCATGTCGGCGATCAGTTGCAGGTCGATGCGGATCGCCCGCTCCCGGGTCATCGCCCGCCTCCGTTTCTCGGGCCGATCCGCTCCGCCGAGCCCTCGACGAAGCCGGCCAGCACCCGGTGGAACTCCGGTTCGTCGAGCAGGAACGCGTCGTGCCCCTTGTCGCTCTCGATCTCGGCGAAGCTGACGTTGGCCGCCGCCGCGTTCAGGGCATGCACGATGTGCCGGTTCTCCACCGTCGGGTAGAGCCAGTCGCTGGAGAACGAGATCACGCAGAACCGCACCGGGGTGTCGCGGAAGGCATCGGCCAGCACCCCGCCGTGGCGCCGCCCGAGGTCGAAGTAGTCCATCGCCCGGGTGATGTACAGGTAGCTGTTGGCGTCGAACCGATCGACGAAGGTGGACCCCTGGTGGCGCAGGTAGCTTTCCACCTGGAAGTCGGCGTCGAACCCGAAAGCGACGTCGTGGCGGTCCTGCAGGCGGCGCCCGAACTTGCGGGTCAGGGCGATCTCCGAAAGGTAGGTGATATGGGCCGCCATGCGGGCCACCGCCAGGCCGCGATGCGGCACCACGCCGTGGCTTTCGTAGTCGCCGCCGCGCCAGTCGGGATCGGCCATGATGGCCTGCCGGCCGACCTCGTGAAAGGCGATGTTCTGCGCCGAGTGATGGGCCGCGGTGGCGATCGGCACCGCCGCGAACACCCGGTCCGGATAGCCGGACGCCCATTCGAGCACCTGCATCCCGCCCATGGAGCCGCCGATCACCATGAACAGCCGGTCGATCCCCAGATGATCGATCAGCCGGACCTGGGTCCGTACCATGTCGGCGATGGTGATGACCGGGAATTCGAGGCCCCAGCGCCGCCCGCTGGCCGGGTTGATCTCGCGCGGCCCGGTCGACCCCATGCAGCCGCCGAGGATGTTGGGGCAGATGACGAAAAACCGATTGGTGTCGATCGGCCTTCCCGGCCCGATCAGGAAATCCCACCAGCCGGTCTTGGCGGTCAGCGGATGGGTCTCGGCGGCGAACTGGTCGCCGGTCAGCGCGTGGCAGACCAGCACCGCGTTGGTCCGGTCCGCATTGAGCGTCCCGTAGGTCTGAAAGGCGACGCTAAACGGCGACAGGCGGGCGCCGCAATCGAGCGGCAACGGGTCGTCGTCGCCCAGGCGCGCGCGTTGGCCGGGAAAGACCTCGGGCGCATAGGGATCGACGGCAAGCAGATTCATTCGGCGTCTCGTGAGGATCCGGGGGCCTTTCAACTAGGGCGCAAGGTATCCCGTGTCAACGGCTGATTTGGCCGCGACCCGCGCCGCGCCGCGCCGGCCGCCGATCCTGCGCGATGTTGTCTTGAAGCGGCGCATCGTTCATGCAACCTTGCCCGGCATGTCGCCCGCGCCGCGCAACAAGGGTCCGTCGGGCCTGCAAGCCCCGCTGCTCGAAAAGGCCCTCGCGCACCATCGGAGCGGCCGGCTGTCGAGCGCCGAGGCGGCCTACGCGAAGATCCTCCGCGCCACGCCCAGGCACCCGGTGGCGCTGTATTCCCTGGGCGTCCTGTACCTGCAGAAGGGCCAGGCCGCGAAAGCGGTCAGGACCCTCGGGGACGCCCTGGAGCAGGTGCCGGACTGCGCCGAATGCCACAACAACCACGGCACCGCCCTGGACCGCCTCGGCCGCCTCGCCGAGGCCGAAGCGGCGTACCGGCGCGCCATCGCCCTCGACCCGGACATGGAGTCGGCGTTGTTCAACCTGGGTCGGGTGCTCGAACGCCAGGCCCGGCCCCTGGAGGCCGTGGGATACTACCAGGCCGCCATCGAGGCCGATCCGCGCCACGCCGACGCGTTCAACAGCTTGGGCCTGCTGCTGAAAAGCCTCAACCGGCTGCCGGCGGCGCGCGAGGCCCTGGAAACGGCCTGCGACCTGTCGCCCGGGTCGGCCGGGTTTCGCGCCAACCTGGGCAACCTGCTGCGGCGGATGGGCGAGCCGGACCTGGCGATCGGGCAGTTCGCGCAGGCGCTCGACCTGGCGCCCGGGTCGCGCGCCGCCCTTCTCGGGCTGGCCACCACGCTGGAGCAGGCGAGCCGCCTGCCGGAGGCCCGGCAAACCGCCGAACGGGTCCTGTCGGCGTTCGACGGCGATCCCAACGCCCTGTTGATCGTCGCCCAATGCGACCTGCGGGAGCAGGGTCCGGACGCCGCCCGGCGGCGGCTTGCCGGGATCGATCCCGACCGGCTGAGCGATGAGTCGCGGCGCGCGTTCCACTTCCTGGAAGGCCAGATCCTCGACCGGAGCGGTGACGCCGATGCCGCCTTCGCGGCGTTCCGTACCGCCAACCGGCTGGCCGCCGGATCGGTTTCCGGCCTTTACGACAAGGACGCCTACCGGCGCGGCCTGGCCGACCGCCGGCGGATCTTCAGCCCCGAGCGCCTGCGGGGATTCGCCGCGTCGCCGTCCGCCGGCGAGGCGCCGGCCCCGGTGTTCCTGGTCGGGTTTCCGCGCTCCGGCACCACGTTGCTGGAGCAGGTTCTGGACAGCCACCCGATGATCCAGACGATCGGCGAAACGGAGGCCACGGCGACCTTGAAGGGACCCGGCACGCGCGACGCGGCGGCGGCGGCGGCGTGGCTCGACTCGCTGACCGAAGACGGCGTCCGCGACCTGCGCAAGGCCTACCGGGCCGCCGCGGCAAGCCTCGTCGAACGCCGTCCGGGCACCCTGCTGCTCGACAAGCTGCCGCTCAACATGGTCGACGCCGGCTACATCTGGCGGGCGTTTCCGGACGCCAGGTTCCTGTTCGCCCTGCGCCATCCCTGCGACGTCTGCCTGAGCTGCTTCATGCAGGATTTTCGGGTCAACGACGCGATGGCCAGCTTCTTCACGGTCGAGGACGCGGCGCGGCTCTACGTCGAGGCGATGGACCTGTGGCGCCACTACCGGCGGCACCTGCCGCTCCGGGTCCGGGAGGTGCGCTACGAGGACACGGTGCGCGACCTGGAGGCGCAGGCGCGGGCGGTTCTCGGCTTCCTGGGCCTGCCGTGGGACGACAGGGTGCTGTCCTATGCCGACCACGCCAAACGCAAGGCGGTCCTGACGCCCAGCTACAGCCAGGTGACCGAGGGCATCCACGATCGCGCGCGCGGCCGCTGGACCCGCTACGCCGACCACATGGCGGCGGCGCAACGGCTCCTCGATCCCGACATCGACATCCTCGGCTACGGCTGAGGGGCGGCGCCGACCGGCCGCCGGCGGTCACCCGTGGTCGATCAGGTCGACGAATCGCCTGAACAGGTAGTGGCTGTCCTGCGGCCCGGGGCTGGCCTCCGGGTGGTACTGGACCGAGAACACCGGCCTGTCGACCAGGCGCAGGCCCTCGACGGTGCCGTCGAACAGCGAGCGATGGGTTTCCGCCACGCCGTCGGGCAGGCTGTCGCGGTCGACCGCGAACCCGTGGTTCTGGCTGGTGATCTCCACCTTGCCGGTGTCCAGGTCGACCACCGGCTGGTTGGCGCCGCGATGCCCCATGTGCATCTTGTAGGTCGTCGCGCCGAGCGCCAGGCCGAGCAGCTGGTGCCCCAGACAGATTCCGAACAGCGGCTTGCCGGCGTCGACGAGACGGCGGATCTCGGGGACCGCGTAGACCCCGGTCGCCGCCGGGTCGCCGGGGCCGTTGGACAGGAAGATTCCGTCCGGCTCGCGGGCCAGGACCTCGTCGGCGGTGGCGGTCGCCGGGACCACGGTGACCTTGCAGCCGGCCGCCGCGAGGCAGCGCAGAATGTTGCGCTTGGCGCCGTAGTCGATCGCCACCACGTGACGGCGCGGGGCGCGCTGCACCCCGTAGCCGGCGCCCAGGTCCCAGGTGGTCTCGTCCCATTGATAGGCCTGGCCGCAGGTGACCTCCTTGGCCAGGTCCATGCCCTCCAGGCCGGGCCAGGACGCGGCCATCGACCGCAGGGCGTCGGGATCGATCTCGTGCCCCGGGTCATGGACGATGGCGCCGATCGGCGCCCCGCCATCGCGGATGCGGCAGGTCAACTGCCGGGTGTCGACGCCGGTCACCGCGACCAGGTTGTTGGCCTTCAGCCAGGCGTCCAGGTGCCGGGTGGCGCGCCAGTTGGCCGGCTCGGTGATGTCGGCCCTGAGGATGCAGCCGCGCACCGCCGGATGGAGGGTCTCGATGTCCTCGCCGTTGGTGCCCACGTTGCCGATATGCGGGAACGTGAAGGTGATGATCTGCCCGGCATAGGACGGGTCGGTCAGAATCTCCTGATAGCCGGTCAGCGAGGTGTTGAAGCACACCTCGCCCAGCGCCACCCCGACCGCGCCGGCGCCGCGCCCCCAGAACAGGCTGCCGTCGGCCAGCACCACGGCGGCATCGGCACCGCGCGGGCGGGTTCCCTCGGGCAGCGGGGCGACGGGGCGGGTATCGGCGGACGGATCATGCATGGAGACGGCTCCCGATGCCCGCCAGCCGGGCGCCAAGGGTCGGCGTCGGGTCGATGGACCCGGCGCGGGCTGGGCGATGGTGTACGGGAAGCGGCGCGTTCGGTCAACCCCGAAGCTGAGATCGAAAAATTTCCGTTATTTCAAATTATTAGAAGCAATGTCCGACGATTGCCTTTTGCCGCCGGATGGGTTAGCGTTGGCCCTCTCGCGGCCGATCGGGAGGACGACATGCTCCGCGAACGCCTGTCCGAGGACCTCACGGCGGCACTCAAGGGAAAGGATTCCACCCGGGTGTCGACGTTGCGTCTGATCCTTGCCGCGTTGAAGGATCGCGACATCGCGGCGCGCAGCCAGGGCAAGCAGGACCCGATCCCGGACGGGGAAATCCTCGCCATGCTGCAATCGATGGTCAAGCAGCGCCGCGAGAGCATCGCCGCCTACGAAAAGGGCGGCCGGCTCGAACTGGCGCGGGTCGAGGCCGACGAGATCGCGGTCATCGAATCCTTCCTCCCCGCACGGATCGAGGGCGAGGCCCTGCAACAGGTGATCGACGACACGGTGGACCGCCTGGGCGCCACCAACCTCAAGGACATGGGCCGGGTGATGGCGTCCCTCAAGGAATCGCATGCCGGCAGCATGGATTTCTCGAAGGCCAGCGCCATCGTCAAGGCCCGCCTGTCCTGATTCCCCCGCCCACCGAGTCGCGGCGACCGGCCGCGTTCGCTGTCGCGCGCCTTGTGACCGCTCCTTATGAAACCGACTTGAAAGGAAACGGCGGGAATGTTCCGATCAACCGCCTCCTTTCGGATCGGCGATCGCCGAACGACCGTGACCCGGCCCCGGAAGGAGGCACCTGTCGATCGATCCGCACAGGGACCCGCATGCATGACGTCGCCGCGTTTCTACAGCGCCCTTGAAGGGATCGCGTTTCCCGGCATTCCGGACTCCAACGGCGCCCTGCTCGGCGCCTTGCTGCTGCAGATGGACTCGAGTCAATGGTGGCCGCGCGACAAGCTGATCCGCCGCCAGCGGACCCAACTGGACGCCTTGCTGCGGCATGCCTGGCATACGGTCCCCCATCAGCGCCGCCGGCTGGCCGCCGCCGGATACGACCCTTCGACGCCGCTTGACGAGGACGTCTGGTCCCGGTTGCCGCTGCTCCATCGAACGGCCGTGCAGGAGGCCGGCGACCGGCTGGCCAGCAAGGCGCCCCCCAAGGCGCACGGGGCCCTCCACCTGGTCCAAACCTCCGGCTCGACCGGACGTCCGGTGCGGGTCCGGAAAACCGGCCTCACCCGCCTGTTCTGGCGGACGATCACCCTGCGCGACCACCTTTGGCACGCCCGCGACCTGCAGGCGCCGCTCGCCGCCATCCGTCCGGACCGCAACATCGCGGCCGACGGCGAACGGGTCGAGACCTGGGGCGTGTCCGACGGCCTGTTCCTGAGCGCGCCGTGCCATGCCCTCAACAGCCGCACGGATATCGGCCGTCAGTGGGCATGGCTGAAGGACGCCGAGCCCGCCTATCTGGTCTCGTTGCCGAGCAACATCCGCGCCCTGGCCCGCTTGGCCGCGGGCCGCGGCGAGCGGCTCTCGAACCTGCGGCAGGTCTGTTCGTTCGGCGAGATGGTGTCGCCGGACCTGCGCGCCGAGGTGCGTGCCGCGTTCGGCGTCCCCCTGATCGACATGTACAGCGCGCAGGAAGTCGGGTACATGGCCCTGCAATGCCCCGACCACGACCATTACCACGTCCAGTCGGAAGTCGTGCGCCTCGAGGTGCTGGCCGACGACGGGCGGCCCTGCGGCCCCGGCGAGGTCGGCCGGATCGTGGCGACTCCCCTTCACAACTTCGCCTATCCGCTGATTCGGTATGTCCTCAACGACTACGCGGAAGTCGGCGGCGGCTGTCCCTGCGGACGCGGCCTGCCGGTCCTGAAACGGATCGTCGGTCGGGCGCGCAACATGGCGGTCACCCCGGACGGGCGGCGGTTCTGGCCCAGCTTCCCCACCGCGGCGTGGACCCCGGTCGCCCCCATCCGCCAGATCCGCCTGATCCAGACCACCCCCGAGCAGGTCGAGGTGCATTACGCGATGGACCGCGAGTTGACGGAGGTCCAGGCAGGGCGGCTCGCGGCGTCGCTTCAGGAGTCGCTGGGATACGCGTTCGCGTTCAGCTTCCACCGGGTCGACGACATCCCGGCCGGCGCCAATGGAAAGTATGAGGATTTCGTGTCGCGCCTGGACTGAGGCCGGCATCCGTCGCGGGCGCCGTCGGGCGTTCGCGTTCACGCCAGGTCCACTTCGAGAACCGTCCAATGGTCGCGATCGGGACGCCCGAACGGGTGCTTCTTCGGATTGCGCCCGGTCATTCGGTACCCGAACTTGCGAACGTACCAGTGAACCACCTCCTCGCGGTCGGTTTCCGTCCGAACGTGCTTGATTCCCAAGGCCTTCAGCCTGTCGAGCCGGGTCGTCTGCAAGTGGACGCCGATGCCGCAGCCACGGACTTCGGGATCGACGGCGAGGCTTGCCGTCTCCGCCCGGTCGTCGTCCAGGATCAGGTAGCTCGCCACGCCGACCACGCGGCCCTTCAGCTCCGCGACGACCGTGTTGGGCAGGACGAGTCCGTCTCTCTCCGGATCGGGGATGGCGGCGCTGGGCCGGATCGGCGCCATGTTCCAACGACTCAGGATTTCGAGCACCCTCGGCAGGTCGTCCGCGGTCATGGCGCGGACCCGGACCTGGGTGGCGGCCCAGTTGTCGCCGTCTCCGATGCGCAGCCGAACCCGGGTCTGGCTCGGGTCGGCGACGGTCCGCCCGAGTTCCCTCGAAATCCGGACGATCCGCCGGACCAGATCCCCGTTGCGCGCCGGGATCCGGCGGTCGTAGTCGAGGTAGGGATTGTCCTCCAGGCCGACCCGAACGTTCCCGCCCATCGCCAGGGCGGCGCAGTTGACCGGCAGCTGGTAGCGGCCGATCCCGGCCGCCGACCAGGTCCAGTTCCGCGGAATCTCCCGGACCAGGTTCGCGAGGTCCAGCAGCCGCCCGGGGATCGACCCCAGCGAGCCCAGCATCAGGTTGACGTAGCAGTCTTCCGGCAGAAATCCGCGCCTTTGCAGGTAGAACGCATAGTTCAGCATCCCGAGACCGAACACCTCGAGTTCGGGCAGGATGCCCCGTTCCCGCATGCGCGCGGCCAGCCCCTGGATCATGTCCGGTTCGCTGACCGAGGCCTGGGCGGGAAAATTCAACGACCCGAGGGTCAGCGACGCCATGTCCGGCTTCGCCCCGCCGTCCAGGTCGAGGACCGCCGACCGCTTCGCGAAGTCCCCGTGAGTCCGGCCGCTGGTCGTGGCGACCAGCACCACGTCCGGGAAGCTGGCCCGGATGCCCTCGAAAACCGGCGCGAACCGCTCCGGCTGCCATGCCGGCTGGCCGGACCGGTCGTAGGCATGGACATGGAGCATGCTGGCCCCGGCCCCGATCACCTCCGCCGCGTCGTCGACGATCTCGTCGGCGCTGCGCGGGACCGACGGGTTGACGTCCTTGGCGGTCACGTTCCCGGACAGGCACACGTTTATGATCAGGGGATCCTGGGTGATCCCTTGCGGCGGTGCCCCGCCGTAAAGCACACCGTGGGCGGGTCTGTTTTCCATTCGCCGGAACGGATGGGCGTGTGATTGCAAGGACAAGTCCGGCGACCACGGTATAAGTCACCGCGATCATTGTCAATTCGCCACCTGGAACGGCCTTCGCCTCGCCGCCTGTCCGGGCGACGGGATGCCTGTCGCATGCGAGATGGCGTCTGCGGGCTCATATTCCCTCGGAATGGAACTGCCGTTCGCGACCAGGGAAATGGTCGACGCTTCCAGAAACGGAACCGCCCCTGCCGGCGCGCGTTTTTTTCGGGCAAGACACCCGTCGGGGCCCTCCCGGCGGACGCGAATCGCCGCCGGATCGGCGCGGCGCTGTCGACGATTGTTCTTTACCAGGCATCCCCCCCACCTACAATGGACTCCCCGGGCGCAGGAAACCGCCCGCGTGGCGGCTTTGGGACGAAATCCGTCGGGAACGCCGACCGCATCCGCCACGCCGGACCCATGGTTTCCTGGCGCCCCGATCGAGTCCGCACGATGGCCGATGCGGATCACCGCGAAGAGGCTGCCATGAAGATCAAGGTCGAGAAACCGAGTGCCGACGAGGACGCCCGGATGCGGCGGCAACCCGTCTGGGAGAAGGAGGCGAGCGTCTTCCCTTGGGAGTACGACGCGACCGAGACCTGCTTGCTGCTCGAAGGCGACGTCACGGTCACCACGGAGGATGGCCAGGTCGCGACGTTCGGCGCGGGCGATCTGGTGACCTTTCCCAAGGGCCTGAAGTGCACCTGGGACATCCGCAAGGCGGTCAGGAAACATTACCTGTTCGAGTAGACCCTTTTCGAACGGCGGCCGGCGGCGGCGGTGCCGCCCGCCGATGATATGCTCGGTCGCCTGTTCGGGTTAGGATGGCCGGTGCGATGACCGCAGACAACGCGCCGTTCGAGCCCGCCTATCTGGCCCGGCTGCGCCCCGGCGAACTGGAGGCGCGGGCGGCCTCGGCGCGCGCCCGCCTGAAGGCGTGCGACCTTTGCGCCCGCTATTGCCGGGTCGACCGCCTCGAAACCCTGCGCGGCTGCGCCTGCCGCGTGGGCGGGCAGGCCCGGGTCGGTTCGTTCGGACCGCACCACGGCGAAGAGGACCCGCTGCGCGGCCGGTCGGGCTCGGGCACCATCTTCTTCACCCGCTGCAATCTGCGGTGCGTCTATTGCCAGAACCGGGACATCTCGCAGACCGACGCCGGAACCGCGGTCTCGGCACCGGAACTGGCGGCGATCATGCTGTCCCTGCAGGCCCAGGGCTGCCACAACATCAACCTGGTCAGCCCCACCCACGTGGTGGCGCAGAGCCTCGAGGCCGTCGCCCTGGCGGCGCAGGCCGGCTTGCGCCTGCCGCTCGTCTACAACACGGGCGGCTTCGACAGCCCGGAGACGCTCGCGCTGCTGGACGGCGTCGTCGACATCTACATGCCCGACATGAAATACGGCGCCTCGCGCGTTGCCCGCCGATACTCCAAGGTCCGCGACTACACGGAGGTCAACCGGGCCGCGGTGCGCGAGATGCACCGCCAGGTGGGCGACCTGGTGCTCGACGGACGGGGGATCGCCCGACGCGGCCTGCTGGTGCGGCATCTGGTCCTGCCCGGCGAGCTGGCCGGATCGGAGGCGGTGTTCCGGTTCCTGGCCCGGGAGGTCTCCGAGAACACCTATCTCAACATCATGGGCCAGTACCGTCCCTGCCATAAGGCCGTCGCCTATCCGGAGCTGCGGCGGCGCCCGACGGACTCGGAGATGCGGCGCGCGGTCGAACTTGCCGGGCGGGCGGGACTACGCCGTCTCGACGGCTGAGGTCGGGTCCACGGCGACCGTGACCCCGGCCGGCCGACCGCACGCTCGGGCGGCCGCAACGAAACCGGAACCCCGCCTCCGGCATGCGGAGAAGGACCCTCGAAAGAGGGGCCGGCGGGGAGGACAGGACCGCCTCCCTTTGCTACCCTGGTCCCGCGACCCGACCCCCGTGGAGTACCGATCATGCAGAAGACGGTTCATCTCGTCACCCGCGCCCGCGAGGAACTGGTGGACATCACCTCCCAGGTGGAGGCGGTGGTCCGGGAGTCCGGGGTCCGGTCCGGCCTGGCCGGACTCTACGCCCAGGGGGCGACCGGGGCGATCATGATCCAGGAGAACTGGGACGATTCGGTCCAGAACGACGTGGTGCGCCTCCTCCAGAAGCTGATCCCGAGGGGGGTCTGGGAACACGACAATCAGGACGGCAACGGGGATTCCCACCTCAAGTCCGGACTGGTCGGCCCCTCGGAGACCGTTCCCGTCATCGACGGCCGCCTGGGGCTCTCCCGCTGGCAGAACATCTTTTTCTGCGAGTTCGACGGGCCGCGCAGCGACCGCCGCGTGGTTTGCACCATCCTGTCGGACGATTAGCGGGGCTTCCGAACGCATCGAATCGGCATCGGGTCGGTGCGTCCCGCCTCCTTTCCCGCCGGACCCGGCCACACCAGGCCGAAAGCCCGTCCCGGGAACGACGGCGGCCGTGCATCGTCCTTGCGCGGCGCGGCGCCATCGGCGTAACGTTCGGATCGTTGCGCGTCCTTCCGAACCCGCCGAGGTCAGGATCGTTGAGTACCCAGCCGGCGTCCGATCTGAACACCCTGAAGCGGGAACGCGACCGTTTCGTCAAACTGGCGTTTTGCCGGGCCGATGTCCTGATCGAGCTGGATCGGGCCGGCGGCGTGGTGTTCGCGGCCGGCGCCACCGAGCCGCTGATGGGGATCGCGGAACCCGACATGCCGGGCAAGGCGTTCCTGTCGCTGATCGTGAACGGACATCGGGACAAGGCCAGGAGCCTCCTGGCCGGCGGGGGCCGCGAAGGACGGATCGACGACGCGGCGCTGCATGTCGCCGGACCGGGTGGCGCGAGCATCCCGGTCGCCGTGTCCGGGTACCGGGCGCCGGAGTTCGACAACCATTACTTCCTCGCCCTCAAGGTGGCGCTGCCGGCCCCGGGCGCGGCGGCCGCGGACGCCGGGTCCCTGATGGACCAGGCCGCCTTCGCGGAGACGGCGGTGGCCCGGATCCGCGACCTGGAGCGCGACGGCGACGCCGGCCAGGTCACCCTGGTTCGGCTGAAGCGGATCAAGGACCTGCTCAAGGACCTGGGGGCCAGCGACCGCCAGGGCCTGATGTCGGCCATCGCGCGGATCCTGAAATCCTATTCGGTGGACGGGAACACCGCCGGGCAGATCGACGACGAGAGCTTCGGCTACGCCCACCGCGGCGACGTGGACCCGGAACGGGTCAACATGGAGATCGAGGAAGCGGCCCAGACCTTCCTTCCGGCCGACGCCGAACTCGAAGCCCGCTCCGTCACCCTGGACGCGGACGGCGCCGGCATGACCGAGGACCAGGTGGCCAAGGCCCTTGTTCACACCATGAACCAATTCTGTTCGACCAAGTCCAGGGTCACGGCGCGCCGCCTGTCGGACTCGCTGGACGAGCTGATGTCGGACACCGTGGAAACGGTGAAGTACATCAAGCGGGCCTCGGACCGGAAGGAGTTCGACCTGGTTTTCATGCCGGTGTGCGATCTCCGCCTGGGGAAGGTGCACCACTTCGAGGCGCTGTCCCGGTTCCGCGACGCCGAACGCGCCCGGTCGACCTTCCAGATCATCGGCCTGGCCGAGAACCTGGGCCTGATCGTCGATTTCGATTACGCCGTGCTCGACAAGACGATCGGGCTGATCGGGGACTTCAGGCGCCAGGGACCGCTGCCGGCGGTGGCGATCAACGTCTCCAGCATTTCGCTGAGCAATCCGGCCTTCGTCGACCGGGTCCATCGGCGCCTGGCCAAGGACTCGTCGCTTTCGCAACGGCTGATGTTCGAACTGACCGAATCGGCCGAGGTCGACGATTTGCAGGTCATCAACGCCGCCATCCAGGGCTTCCGCGAGAAAGGGTTCCGTTTCTGTCTGGACGACTTCGGCGCCGGCTCGGCCAGCTTCGATTACCTGAACGCCCTCGAGGTCGACGTGGTGAAGTTCGACGGCCCGGTGATCCGCCGCGCCTGCTCCAGCAAGCGCGGCAACGACCTGCTCGGCACCATGGCGAAAATGTGCACCACCGGCGGCCTGCAAACGGTGGCCGAGATGGTGGAGGACAAGAACATCGCCAACCAGGTCTTCTATTGCGGGATCGACTACGGTCAGGGTTGGTACTTCGGCAAGCCCAACGCCGATCCGTTCGTGTTCGCCGAAGACTTCGCGGGCCGCGCCTGACCCCAGCCGAAAGGAACGCCGATGTCCAGGGTCGCCTATCAACGTGCCTTCCAGGAGTTGACCGGCGCGGAAATCGAGATGGTGATGGCGGGGGCGCTCCGGCTGTCCTATCCGTCCGAGGACCGCATCATGCGCGAGGGCGAGGACCAGAACCGGATCCTGGTCATCCTCGACGGGCAGGTGCGGGTGGTTCGCTACGCCCGGGACGGCCGCGAGATGCCGCTGTCGGACCCCCTCGGACCGGGCGACACGGTGGGCGAAATGTCCTTCATCGACGGCCTCGGGGCCAGCGCGACCCTGATCGCGACCACCGATGTCGCGGTCGACAGCATCGATCGCGACCTGATCGCGGCGATCGCCGCCGACCGGCCCGGGTTTCAGGAACGGTTCTACCATTCCCTGCTGTTCACGGTCATCCGCCGCCTGCGGATGCTGGATCACAAGGTCCTGTTTCCGGCCTGAGGACGGGTCCGGTCCCTCCGGCGGCGCGCCGCCGGAGGGTGTGGTCGGGCGCGAATCGCCCGACGACCCGCGGGTTGGCCGGATTGCACCGTTTCTTGCGGCGCGGCATGCGCCATCACCCCACGCGTTAAAGGACCATAGACATTTGTGATTAAACGGCCGTTGCCTAAACCACGAATTGGATTTATAATCATTATCATATTCATTTGTGAGGTCTTCGTCGGTCCAGGCCGGCACCATCTCCCCCTGGATCCCAGTGTGGATCCACTCCCTCGACCAACTGATCCGGCGCCCGGTCGAGGGAGTTTTTTATTTTCCGGTCATCTTTCAATTCGCGCGGCGTCCGCCCGGTCCTGCGCTTCGGCGATCTGCTCCGGAGTAAGGTCGCGCGACAGCGCTTCGTAAAGCCGCCCGTAGCCCGGCTCCATGGGACCGGCGCGCAGGCACCAGGCGAGGGCCTCGACCCGTCCGT
>JANQGL010000450.1 GCA_028277325.1 Magnetospira sp. | reverse complement strand
ACCCGGCACACGTCATTGCATGGTCACTCTGGCGACGAGCCCATCAAGCCGCCGCACAGAAAGCTCACTTCAAATCAAAAGCGCAACTGTAATGCTAGGCCGTTACGCCCGCGCGCGGTCGACCGAGTTGACCGCCGGGGCGGCGCGCAGGGCGGCGATGATGTTGGTCAGGTGCTTGACGTCGCGCACCTCGATATCGATCAGCATGTCGAAGAAATCCTGCGACCGCTTGGTGATCTTGAGGTTGGAGATGTTGCCCCGGTTCTTGCCGATCAGCGACGTCATGTTGCCGAGGCTGCCCGGCTCGTTGGCCAGCGTCACCCGAATGCGGCCCACGTGGTCGGAGGCGTCCGCGCTCTCCGCCTCGGCCTCCCAGGACACGTCGATCCAGCGCTCCGGCTCGTCGTTGTAGTGCTCCAGATTCTCGCAGTCGATGGTGTGGATCGTCACCCCCTTGCCGGTGGTGATGATGCCGACGATGCGATCGCCGGGCAGCGGATGGCAGCATCCGGCGAAATGCACCGCCATGCCGGGGATCAGGCCCTTGATCGGCACCGCCTGCTCAGCGCCGCGCGACCGCGCGAGCCCGCGCCGCACCCGGACCAGCGGCATCACCCGCCGCAGACGCTGCTTGAAATCGTCGCGGGTGCCCGGATAGACGGCGTGCAGGACGTCGCGCGCCGGCAGGGTCCCCGACCCCACCTCGGCGCAGAGATCGTCGACCGAGGCGGCCTTGAACCGCTTGAGCACCCCCTCGGCGCCCTTCTCCGTGAAGTCGTAGCCTTCGTCGCGGAACACCCGGTCGAGCATCGAGCGGCCGAGCGCCGCGTACTGCTCGCGCTCCTTGGACCGGGTCATCCGGCGCACCCGGGCCCGCGCCTTGCCGGTGACGACGAATCGCTCCCACTCCGGCGACGGAGTCTGCGCCTTCGACGTCATGATCTCGACCTGGTCGCCGTTCTGAAGCTGCGTCCGCAGGGGCACCAGGCGGCCGTTGACCTTGGCGCCGACGCAGGTGTCGCCGACTTCCGAGTGCACCGCGTAGGCGAAATCGATCGGCGTGCTGCCGGTCGGCAGGTTGATGATGTCGCCCTTCGGGGTGAAGCAGAACACCTGGTCCTGGAACATCTCCAGCTTGGTGTGCTCGAGGAACTCCTCGGGTCCCGAGGCATGCTCCAGAATGTCCAGCAACTCGCGCAGCCAGCGGTACCGGCGGCCGTCGGTATGGCCGCTCCGCTGCTTGTACTGCCAATGCGCGGCGACGCCGTTGTCGGCCACGTCATGCATCTCGTGGGTCCGGATCTGCACCTCGATGCGCTGCCTCAGGGGCCCGATGACGGCGCTGTGCAGGGACCGATAGCCGTTCGCCTTCGGGGTGCTGATGTAGTCCTTGAAACGGCCCGGCACCACCGGATAGGCGCTGTGGATGAGGCCCAGCGCCTGATAGCACTGCGGCAGGTCGTCGACCAGGACGCGGAACGCCATGATGTCGGACAGCTGCTCGAATCCCACGCTCTTGCGCTGCATCTTGCGCCAGATCGAATAGGGGCTCTTCTCGCGCCCCGACACCTCGGCCCGCATCCCCTCGTTCTCGAGGCACTTGCCGAGGTCGGCCAGGATGCGCGGCGCCAGCTCGCCGCCGTGTTCGCGCAGGAACCGGAGGCGGGCCAGAATGGAGTTGCGGGCGTCCGGGTTGAGTTCGGTGAACGCCAGGTCCTCCAGCTCGTTCTTGAGCTCCTGCATACCCAGCCGTTCGGACAGCGGGGCATAGATCTCCATCGTCTCCAGGGCGATCCGGCGCCGCGTTTCCTGCTTCCTGATGAAATGCAGGGTGCGCATGTTGTGCAGGCGGTCGGCCAGCTTGACCAGCAGCACCCGGATGTCCTGCGACATCGCGAGGACCAGCTTGCGGAAGTTCTCGGCCTGGGTCTTTGCCTGGTCGGTGCCCTGCGGCAGCTCGATGCGGGTCAGCTTGGTGACCCCGTCGACCAGACGCGCGATGTTGTCGCCGAACAGCGACTGAAGCTGCTCGATGGTGGCGTCGGTGTCCTCGATGGTGTCGTGAAGCAGTGCGGTGACGATGGAATCCGAGTCCAGCTTGTAGCCGGTGAGGATTCCCGCCACCTCGATCGGATGCGAGAAATAGGGGTCGCCGGAGGCCCGCTTCTGCGATCCGTGCGCCTTCATGGCGAAGACGTAGGCGCGGTTCAGGGCGTCCTCGTCGACCGAGGGGTCGTAGGCCCGAACCCGCTCGACCAGTTCAAACTGACGCATCATGACCCTGCCCTCCGAGACCGGACCGGCGGCGGGGTCGGCGGCGGCATGCGGGTCAGTCCAGCGGCTCGTCCCCGTCCGCGGCGTCGTCCGGCGCGTTGTCGTCGATCGACAACACGTCCTCCTCGATTTCCTCGTCCGGGGTCGGGGTGTTGTCCTCGGCCGACATGTCGCCGGCCGTGAGGAGGTCCATTTCCTCCTCGTTCGGTTCGTCGTTTTCCACGTGGCGCTGCAGGCCCTGCACCAGGGACACCTCCAGGGCCGCCAGGTCGATGGTCACGTCGGCGATTTCGCGCAACGCCACCACCGGGTTCTTGTCATTGTCCCGATCCAGCGTCAGCTGGGCGCCGGCCGACAGGTTGCGGGCCCGCTGCGCGGCCAGCATGACCAGCTCGAAGCGGTTGGGGACTTGCTCGATGCAGTCTTCGACGGTCACGCGTGCCATGGTCGGGTGAGCTCCTCGGGCCGGGCGGTTCGAAGGGCGCGCACTATAGACGCGTCTCCGGCCGCCGCGCAAGTCGGTTGCCGAGTCAGTATATGGGGGACTCCGCGAGCTTCGCAACATCCTGGCCGGGCGGCAGACCGGCCAGCAGCCGGGCCACCCCGACCCCGGATACCGGATGCCGCCACCCGGGCGCCACATCGGCCAGCGGCCGCAGCACGAAGGCGCGCAGGTGCAGCCGAGGATGCGGCAGCACCAGGCGCGGCGGATCGTCGACCACCGCGTCGCCATAGGCCAGCAGGTCCAGATCCAGGGTGCGCGCCGCGTTGGCCGTCGAGCGCAGGCGCCCGAACGCCGCCTCCACGCCGAGAAGGCGGGCCAGCAATTCCCCCGGCGGATGGGTGCAGCGTACCTCCGCCACCCCGTTCACGAAGCGCGGCTGATCGGACGGCGGCACCGGGGCCGAGCCGTACCAGGCCGACACCCCCGCCACCGTGACGCCCTCCTCCGGCAGGCGGGCCAACGCGGCGCGGCAGGTGGCCAGGGGATCGGCATATCCGGGGGCGGCCAGATTGGATCCGAGGGCAATCAGAACTCGCATGGAAATCCTACTCTATTGTATGGTCCGGCCTTGCATTTACGCATGGCAGCCCTTACCTACTGAAAAAGAGCATTGCACCATTCCCCGGCGACGTGTACATGGCAACTTGGCTGGTGGATTTTAGCAAATAATACACAGGAACATGAGGATGACATTTTATCCGCAAGAACGGATCGGTCTTTTCATAGACGGCTCGAACTTGTATGCCGCGGCGCGGTCGCTCGGCTTCGACATCGATTACAAGCGGCTGCTTGAGTTGTTCGCCAGCAAGGGTCATCTGATCCGCGCATTTTATTATACCGCTCTCGTCGAGGATCAGGAATACTCGCCGATCCGGCCCCTGGTCGACTGGCTCGACTACAACGGCTACACCATGGTCACCAAACCGACCAAGGAGTTCACCGACGCCGCCGGACGCCGCAAGATCAAGGGCAACATGGACATCGAGCTGGCGATCGACGTGATGGAGATGTCGGAGCGGCTCGACCACATCGTGCTGTTTTCGGGCGACGGCGACTTCCGGCGTCTGGTCGAGGCGGTGCAGCGCAAGGGCGTGCGGGTGACCGTGGTCAGCACCGTGAAGTCGCAGCCGCCGATGGTGGCCGACGAGTTGCGCCGGCAGGCCGACATGTTCATGGAACTGGCCGAACTGGAGCCGATCATCGCGCGGGTCAACAATGCGCGCGAGGATCGCGGCAACGGCCACCAGGCCGGCAACGGGAACGCCAACGGCATGCCGGTGCACGGCCCGGGTCACGACCTCAATCCGGGTGCCGATCCGGCGGACGACGACGATCCGCACCTGCGCGATCCCAACGCCTACCGCCGCACCGCCTGAGCATGACCTTCGAGGCGCCGGGCCGCGACTGCGCGGCCTGCCCCCGCTTGGCCGACATGCGGGCCGACAACCGGCGCAGGCATCCGGACTGGCACAACGCCCCGGTGCCCTCGTTCGGGGCCGCGCGGGGCTGCCGGCTGCTCATCGTCGGGCTGGCTCCCGGCCTGCGCGGGGCCAACCGGACCGGGCGGCCGTTCACCGGCGACTGGGCCGGCGAGCTTCTGTACCCCACCCTGCTGGCGTTCGGCCTGGCACGGGGGACCTACGCCGCCGACCCGGCCGACGGGCTTGAACTGATCGGCTGCCGGATCACCAACGCGGTGCGGTGCGTGCCGCCGGAGAACAAGCCGACCACGGCCGAGGTCGCCGCCTGCCGCGATTTCCTGCGCGCCGAGATCGCCGCCCTGACGGACCTGCGCGCCATCCTCTGTCTGGGCGCGGTGGCGCACGGCGCGGTGCTGGCCGCGCACGGCCTGACCCGCAGCCGCTGGCCGTTCGCCCACGGGGCCCGGCACCCGCTGCCCGACGGGCCGCTGCTCGCCGACAGCTATCACTGCTCGCGCTACAACACCAATACCGGGCGCCTCACCGAGGCGATGTTCCACGACGTGTTCGCCGCCCTGCGCCCGGTCCTGGACTGACCCCGTACCCGCTGCTATATCCCGCCCATCCGTGACCACAGCCGGAGAGGGGAACCGTGCGACTCGTCTGTCTCGACCTGGAGGGGGTTCTCGTCCCCGAGGTGTGGATCAGTTTCGCCGACCGCACGGGCATCGCCGCCCTGCGCCGGACCACCCGCGACGAGCCCGACTACGACGCGCTGATGCGCCACCGGCTGGAGATCCTCGACCGCGAGGGGCTGAAGCTGTCCGACATCGCCGCGGTGATCGATCGCCTGGGCCCCCTCGACGGGGCGCGGGCGTTCCTTGAGTCCCTGCGCGAGACCTACCAGGTGGTGATCCTCTCCGACACCTTCGAGCAGTTCGCCAAACCGCTGATGCGCCAGCTCGGCTGGCCGACCCTGTTCTGCCACGGCCTGGAGGTGGCGGCGGACGGCCGGGTGGCCGGCTACCGGCTGCGCATGAAGGACCACAAGCGGGCCGCCGTGGCCGCTTTCCGGACGCTCAACTTCCGCATCGTGGCGGCCGGCGATTCCTACAACGACACCACCATGCTGAACGAGGCCGACGCCGGGTTGCTGTTCCGCGCGCCCGACAACGTGATCGCGGAGTTCCCGCAGTTCCCCGCCGTCACCGACTACGGGGACCTGCGGGCCAACATCGACGCCGCCTTCGCGCGACTCGACTGACCGGCCCACGCCACCGCCCCGTTCCCCCGACCGGGGCGACCGGCGCGGTGGCGCTCGATCACTTCAAGGGCGTCATCATGAAGCCGATCAAAAGACCGGCCCACAGGATGGTCGCCATCAGGATCATCGATGCCATTCGGTTCATGGTGCTTGCTCCTCGAATCGACCGCACCCCACGATCGGCAACCGAAATACTATTGCATTATCCCACGCGGGCAACCGATCTTTCTATGCTTTCGAGGTATAGGAGATGCGCGCGATGCGGAGCGCGTTTGGCATATGGACGCGTTCAACCCCGCGTCGCCATGAGGCGCGCCTTCTGACGCTGCCAGTCGCGGTCCTTGACGGTTTCCCGCTTGTCGTAGGTCTTCTTGCCGCGCGCCAGGCCGAGATCGACCTTGGCGAGGCCGCGGTCGTTGAAATAGATCGACAGCGGCACCAGGGTGACGCCCTTGCGCTGCACGGCGCCGATCAGGCGGGCGATCTCGCGGCGCCGCAACAACAGCTTACGCGGCCGCGTCGGGGTGTGGTTGAACTGGTTGGCGGGTTTGTATTCCGGAATGTGGGCGTTGACCAGCCACAGGTCGCCCCCCGCCTCCTCGGCATAGGCGTCGCCGATGTTGCCGCGGCCCTCGCGCAGTGACTTGACCTCGGAGCCGACCAGGACGATCCCGGCCTCCAGGCTGTCCTCGATGAAGTAGTCGTGGCGCGCCTTGCGGTTCTGGGCGACGATCCGGCCGGGCGTCTTTTTCTTTCGCGTGCCGGCCATGCCTCAGACCAGACCGACCGTCCGCAGGGCCGCATCCACCTGCGCCTTGCTCGAGTCCGCGATCTCCCACAGCGGCATCCGGGTTTCCGACTCGCACAGGCCGAGCCGCCAGGCCGCGTATTTGACCGGGCCCGGGCTGGACTCGCAGAACAGCGCCTGGTGCAGCGGCATCAGCCGGAACTGCAGCGCCTGGGCGCGCGCCGGGTCGCCCTCGCGCCACGCCCGCTGCATCTCCGCGCACAGACCCGGCGCCACGTTGGCGGTGACCGAGATGCAGCCGTGCCCGCCGGCGGCCAGGAACGGCAGCGTCGTCGCGTCCTCGCCCGACAGCTGCACGAAGGCCTCGCCGCAGGCCAGGCGGGTGGCGATCGGCCGCGACAGGTCGGCGGTCGCGTCCTTGACCCCGATCACGTTGGGAATCTCGGCCAGCCGGGCCATGGTGCCGACCTTCATGTCGACCACCGAGCGCCCGGGAATGTTGTAGATGACGATCGGGATGTCGGCCGATTCGGCGACCGCCTTGAAATGCCGATAGAGGCCTTCCTGGGTCGGCTTGTTGTAGTAGGGCGTCACCACCAGGGCCGCGTCGGCTCCCGCCTCGGCGGCATGCCGGGTCAGCGCCACCGCCTCCTCGGTGCTGTTGGAGCCGGTACCGGCGATCACCGGCACGCGCCCCCTGGCCACCTCCAGGCAGAGTTCCACCACCCGCCGGTGCTCGTCGTGGCTGAGGGTGGGCGATTCGCCGGTGGTGCCGACCGGCACCAAGCCGTCGGTGCCTTCCTTCAGGTGCCACTCGACCAGGGATTGATAGGCGGTTTCGTCGACCTCACGGTCCCTGAACGGCGTGATCAGAGCACAGATGGAGCCCTGGAACATGAGCGGTCTCCGTTGCGGCGCAATGGGATGCGGATGGCGGACGGTGCGCGACCTTACCTCCCGCCGCGCGGCGCCGCAAGCACCACCCTTGTGATCCGCCGCGCGGTTGCTTAGTCTCTGTCCGGAAACGTCGTTTGAACGGCCCGACGCGGACGGCTCCATGACCCGAGACCTCTCCCGCCGGAACGCGGCATGGTGCGTTGGCGGTGTGCTCGTTCTGCTCTTCGTGCTTGTCCTGCCGGTCGGCGCCGCGTCGGCCGGCGCACGGAGCGATCCGCAGGGCGAGGCGGCGGCGCGGGCCCTGGCGGCGGCCGACCGGGGCCGCTGGACCGAATTCCGGAAACACCGCCGCGCGGTCACCGATCCGCCGCTGGCCAAGGTCCTGACCTGGATCGACCTGTCGCGCCCCGACTCCGGCAACGGCTTCGACGCCATCGCCGCCTTCATCGCCGGCAACCCCGAGTGGCCGGGCCAATGGACCCTGCAACGGCGGGCCGAGGAGGCGATGCCGCCCGAGCTGTCCGACGCCCGGGTGATCGCCTGGTTCAGCGAGCGCGAGCCGGTCAGCGTCGACGGCCGCATCCGCTACGGGGCGGCGCTGCTCAACAGCGGGCGCGTCGCCGAGGCGCGCGAGTTCGCCCGCCACACCTGGATCGGGGGCAACTTCGGGCCGCGCCAGGAACGCCAGTTCCTGGCCCTCTACGGCGCCCACCTCACGCGGGCCGACCACGAGGCGCGGCTCGACCGCCTGCTGTGGGAGGACCGCCACACGGCGGCACGGCGGATGCTCGGCAAGGTGTCTCCGCACGTCCGCCGGCTGGCCGAGGCCCGATCGCGCCTGGCCCTGCGCAAGAGCGGCGTCGACCGGGCGATCCGGCGCGTTCCCGCCGAGTTGCGCGATCACCCGGCACTGGTCTACGAACGGCTGCGCTGGCGGCGCCGCAAGGGGCGCGAGGACGACGCCCTGGATCTGCTGCGCACCGCCCCGCGGCACCCGGTCCACCCCGAGAAATGGTGGACCGAGCGGCACTTGCTGGCCCGTGTCTCGCTGCGCGACGGGCGGATCACCGACGCCTACCGCCTGGCCCGCGACCACGGCCTTTCCGAGGGCGCCGATTTCGCGGCCGCCGAGTTCCTGGCCGGCTGGGTCGCCCTGCGGTTCCTCAACGACCACGAGGTGGCGCTCGATCACTTCTCCAACCTCTACGACAAGGTCGGGTACCCGATCAGCCGGGCGCGCGCCGCCTATTGGTCGGGCCGCGCCAGCGAGGCGCTGGGCCAGAAACGCGGTGCCAAGCTGTGGTACGGGATCGCCGCCCGCTTTCCGACCACCTTCTACGGCCAGCTGGCGGCGGCCCGCCTGGGCACCCGCGAAAGCCTGCGCCTGCCGCCCGACGCCCGCCCGTCGGCCATGGAGACCAAGGCGTTCAACGACCACGAACTGGTGCGCATCGCGCGCCGCCTGCACCAGATCGGCGAACGGGACCGCATCACCGCGTTCGGCCTGCGGATCGCCGATCTGTCGCAGAGCGCCGGCTGGTCGGCCCTGGCGGCCGAACTGTCGCTCGACCTCGACCGGCCCGACCTGGCGGTCCGCATTTCCCGCCGTTCGGTCCTCGAACGGCAACCGATCGTCGCCCCCGGCTATCCGATCCTGAGCTTGCCGGAGCCCCGCCTGGAGGCCGGCAAACCGCGTCCGGAGTCCGGCTTGGTGCATGCCCTGATCCGCCAGGAAAGCGGGTTCGGGCGCACCGC
>JANQGL010000029.1 GCA_028277325.1 Magnetospira sp. | reverse complement strand
ACCAGGAAGCGCTCGGTCGACACGTCGAGCACGTCGCGCACCACCTCGTTCATGTTGATCAGCTCGATGCCCTCCTCGACCGGCATCGGCATGGCGCCGCGCAGCCGGTCGAGGGCCTTCTTGCCGGCCCCGATCACGTCGCCCAGGGCCAGCGCCAGGACGCTGCCGCCGTCGCCCTGACGCTGCAGCATGCCGAGCGCCGCGGCCACCATGTTGAGCGGCCCCTGAAGATGGAAGATCGCCGCCGCGATGGTCTCGCGCACCGCGTTGATGCGCGTCTGGTCGGCCATCAGGGCGCGCGCCATCGCGGTGCGCGCCTCCTCGTAACGGCGGCGTTGCAGGCTGACGTCGTTGCAGGCCAGCAGCAGGCCGTTGCGGTGCTCGGCCTGGAAATAGGAATCGGCGTTGTCGTCGTATTCGTCCACCCAGGTCCCGGAGCAGGCGAGCCAGCGGGTGTCGCGGCCGCCGGCGGCGTCGATCCGCACCTCCAGGTTGGCGAAATTCCGCTGCTCCCGGAAGATGTCGTCGATCGCGCAGCCCTGGCCCTCGGCCACCGCGGCGAGGATGCGCCCGGCCGGCTCGACGCCCTGGAGATCGGCCATCAGGGCCTTGTAGGCCTGGTTGTCGAGCACCGCCCGGCCCTCCGGGTCGAGGAACACCATCGCCACCGGCGCCGCCTGGAGCACCGATTCGATCAGCGCCTTCTGATTGCGGACCGCCTGCTCCAGGCGGTGCATCTCCGTCGAGTCCCGTTGGATTCCCACGTAGAAGGCGATCCGCCCGTGCAGGTCCTTGACCGGAACGATGGTCAGGTCGGCCAGGTAGCGCTCGCCCGACTTGCGCCGGTTGACCAGGGTGCCGCGCCACAGCTCGCCGCCGCTGATGGTCGACCAGAGGGTCCGGTAGACCTCCGGCGGGGTGGCCTTGTTGGACAGCATCGACTGATTGCGGCCGATCAGGTCCTCCGGTGCGTAGCCGGTGACGTCGCCGAACGACTGGTTGACGTAGAGGATGTTGGCCTCGGTGTCGGTGATGGCGATCGCCAGCGGCAGTTGCTCGACCGTCTCCACGAACAGGCGCGGCGGCAGTCCGGCGAGCTTCTCCTCCGACGCCATGCTGAGAAGGTCGCGCACCTCGGGCGGCGCTTCCGGCGGCAGCGCGGCGAGAAACTCGGTGAGCGGATGCGGCCGGTGGCGGTCCGGTTTCGAGGTCAGCATGGCAAGACCTTTCTCCAATGCCCCCCCAGCATAGCAAAGCGCATGCCGATCGCGGAAAGAAGTATGGACCGGGGGCGTTTGCGAGGCGTTCGTTGTCGGGTTTGCGACAGACCCCCGGCGTCGGCGACACGGCCTGTCGCATCCGGCCCAGAGGTTTTGCTTAAAATGCGTGCATTCCGACGCGCGGCTGCCGATCAAATGTGCAAATCCGGCGGCTGTGCGGATTGGTATGGCGCATGCATGGAAGTGCCCCGAAAGGAACCCGCGCATGGAATCCTGCCTGCTTTCGATTCTCGGCACCGTTCTGGTGAACAACGTTGTGCTGGTCAAGTTTCTCGGCCTGCGCGAACGGCTGTCGCCGGCTCAGGTGCCGGGGGCCTTCGCCGGGGCGCCGATCGGCTTCGTGACCGCCGGCCCGCCGGCCCTCGCGTTCATGGGCTTCGCCGACCTGACCGCCGACTGAGGGGACGCGCATGCTGACCGCCATCGTGAGCCTGACCGTGATCGGGCTGGTGCTGGGGGCGATCCTCGGGATCGCGGCGCGGCTTCTGAAGGTCGAGGGCGACCCGCTGGGCGGCGAGATCGAGGCCCTGCTGCCCGGCACCAACTGCGGGCAGTGCGGGTTTCCCGGCTGCGCGGCGGCCGCCCGGGCGCTGGCCGAGGGGCGGGCCGGCGTGACCCTGTGCCCGCCGGGCGGCCGCGCCCTGGTCGGCGACCTGGCGGCCAAGCTGGGGGTCGAGGCCGACCTGTCGGCGGTCGAGGAGGACGTGCCGCGGATCGCCTTCGTCAACGAGAACCTCTGTGTCGGCTGCACCCGCTGCTTCAAGCGCTGCGACACCGACGCGGTGATCGGCAGCGCCAAGCAGATCCACGTGATCGTTCAGGACGCCTGCAACGGCTGCGGCAAGTGCGTCGAGGTCTGCCCCACCGAATGCATTTCCCTGCGCCCGCAGCCGGTCACCCTGCAAACCTGGCATTGGCCGAAACCGCCGCTGGCGGCATGAGGGCATGGCGATGAAACTGTTCTCGATCCGGGGCGGCGTCCACCCGAAAGGGCGCAAGGAACTGGCCGCCGACGTGGCGATTGCGCCGGTCGGCCTGCCGCCGCTGCTGCGCGTTCCGCTGCTGCAGCACATCGGGACGCCGGCCGAACCGGTGGTCCGCAAGGGCGACCTGGTGAAGAAGGGGCAACTCCTGGCGATCGGCCAGGGGATGGTCTCGGCGCCGGTGCACGCCCCCACCTCGGGCCGCGTGATGGCGATCGGCCGCTACGTGGCGCCGCATCCGTCCGGATTGCCGGGCCGGACCGTCACCCTGAAGCCGGACGGCCAGGACGAATGGGCGGACCTGCCGCCGCCGCTCGACCCCGAGACGGCAACGCCGGAAGAGATTGCCGAACGGGTCGCCGACCGCGGCATCGTCGGCATGGGCGGCGCCACCTTCCCGTCGGCCATCAAGCTCAACCTGGGCGGCCGCTACGACCTGCACCTGCTGGTCGTCAACGGCGCCGAGTGCGAGCCCTATCTCACCTGCGACGACCGCCTGATGCGCGAGCGCGCGGACCAAGTGATCGACGGCATCCTGTCGATGCGCAAGGCGCTCGGGGTCGGGCGGGCGATCGTCGCCGTCGAGACCAACAAGCCGCGGGCGATGGAGGCCCTGCGCAAGGCCGGCGCGGGCCTCGACGGCCTGCGCGTGGTCGGGGTGCCGACCCGCTACCCCATGGGCTCCGAGAGACACCTGGTGCAGACCCTCACCGGGCTGGAGACGCCGGCCCGGGGCCTGACCGCCGATATCGGCGTGGTGGTCCACAACGTGGCCACCGCCTTCGCGGTGCACGAGGCGGTGCGGCTCGGCCGGCCGCTGATCTCGCGGGTGGTGACCCTGTCCGGCGGCGGCATCGCGCGGCCGGGCAACTACGAGGCGCGCATCGGCACGCCGATCGAGGCCCTCATCGCGGCGGCCGGCGGACTCGAAGACCGGACCGCGCGACTGATCCTCGGCGGCCCGATGATGGGGCAGCCGCTGGCCGATCCGAAGGCGCCGCTGGTCAAGGGCACCAACGGGGTGCTCGCCCTGCGGCCCGCGGAGTCGGGGGAATCGGCGGCCCAGCAGCCCTGCATCCGCTGCGCCACCTGCGTCTCGGTCTGCCCCTGCGGCCTGATGCCCCTGGAGATGGCGGCGCGGATCCGCAAGGAGCAGCTCGACGCGGCGGTCGAGCACGGCCTGATGGACTGCGTGGGCTGCGGCTCCTGCGCCTATGCCTGTCCGTCGCGGATTCCCCTGGTGCAGTTGTTCAACTACGCCAAGGGGCGCCTGACCGCGGTGCAGCGGGCCAGGCACAAGCAGGAGGAGATCAAGCGTCTGGCGCGGGCGCGGGCCGAGCGGATGGACGCCATCGCGCGCGCCAAGCGCGAGCAGATGGACCGCCGCAAGGCCGAGCGGGCGGCCAGGAAGAAGGCCGAACAGACGGCGCCGGAAGCGGCGGCCGAAAAACGCGATCAGGAGACGGTGGACGCATGAGAGAGGCCAAGCAGCCGGCCGGCGGCCCCTTCGCGCATGGCGGCGGGCGGGTCGACCGCACCATGGGCCTGGTCCTGCTGGCCCTGTTGCCGGCGACCGGCTACGGGCTCTACCTGTTCGGCTGGCCGGCCATCAACCTGCTCGTGGTGACCGTCCTCGCGGCGGCGCTCGCCGAGGCGGCCTGCCTGAGGATCGCCGGACGGCGCGTCTGGCCGACCCTGGGCGACGGCTCGGCGGTGCTCACCGGCTGGCTGCTGGCGATGACCCTGCCGCCCTGGGCGCCGTGGTGGATCGGCGCCTTCGGGGCCGTCTTCGCCCTGGTGTTCGCCAAGCACGTCTATGGCGGCCTGGGCCAGAACCTGTTCAACCCGGCGATGGTCGGGCGGGTCGCCCTGCTGATCTCGTTCCCCCTGGAGATGACCCGCTGGCTGGCGCCGCGTCCGCTGATGACGGAGGGGGCGCCGGGATTCCTCGAAGGCCTGGAGATCACCTTCCTCGGCGGCGCGCCGGCCGACGCGGTGTCCGGGGCCTCGGTCCTCGGGCATGTGAAGACCGAACTGTCGCGCGGCCATACGGTGAGTGACGCCCTGGCCGGGGCGCCCGACCGGATACAGATGGCGCTCGGCCAGATGCCGGGCAGCCTGGGCGAGACCTCGGCGGCGCTGCTCCTGGCCGGCGGTCTCCTGCTGCTGGTCACCCGGGTGATCCGCTGGCCGATCCCGGCCGCCATGCTGGGCACCCTGGCGGCGGCGGGGGCGGCGCCCCACCTGATCGACCCGGCCCGCTATCCCGACGCGATGGTCCATCTGCTGTCGGGGGCGACCCTGCTCGGCGCCTTCTTCATCGCCACCGACTACGTGACCTCGCCGGCGACGCTGCGCGGCCAACTCATCTTCGGGGCCGGCTGCGGCCTGCTGGTGTTCGTGATCCGCACCTGGACCGGCTATCCGGAGGGCGTCGCCTTCGCGGTGCTGCTGATGAACGCGGCGACACCGCTGATCGACCGCTGGGTGCGGCCGCGGGTGTTCGGGCGCACGGCCCGGGGCCGGCCGCTCGACCACGCGGCAACCCTGATCGAGGAGCGGGCCGGTGGCTGAGGACGACGAGACCGGGGAGGCGGCGGGATGAACGTGGGCATCGCATACGGCAAGGCGGCGCGTCAGGTGTGGCTGAAGCTGGAGGTGCCGGACGGCGCCACGGTGCGCCAGGCGATCGAACTGTCGGGCATCCTGGAGATGTTCCCCGACATCGACCTGGAGACCCAGAAGGTCGGCGTCTTCGGGCGCCAGTGCAAGCTGGACAAGGTCCTCAAGCCGGGCGAGCGGGTGGAGATCTACCGGCCGATCACCGCCGATCCCGATCTGGTCGAACGGGTGATGGGCGGCGACGCCTGAGCGGGCCCGGACACAACTCCGTTTCGCACCCAGGGGGCCGGTTCGCGGCCCCCTTTTTTTAAGGTAAGCGGCGATCCGGAACCCGAAAACAGGGGCGTTATGACGCAGTAAGACTAGTGCGCCGACTCCGACAAAAGGTGCACCCTTTGTCGGCCCGGCGCCCCAGTCAAGCATTTGTTTGTGCAGCGATTCACCAAACGAATGTCGACCTTCGCCCGAATCTTTCGTTTGGATCGCTGCACTAGATGTGGAGCCTCCACAGCTAGTGGCATGAACGTCCGCAGGCCGGACAGGCCGGGTCGCGCGGCAGGCGGACCACCCGCACGCGCGCTTCGAGGGCGTCGACGATCAGCAGTCGCCCGGCGAGGGTCTCGCCGATCCCCATCAGCACCTTCAGGGCCTCGGTCGCCTGCCACGCGCCGACGATGCCGCAGACCGCGCCCAACACGCCGGTCTCGGCGCAGGTGCGCGGCTGCCGGGGAGCCTCGGGGACCAGGCAGCGGTAGCAGGGGGCGTCGGGTCCGGCGCCCGGACGGAACACCGCCACCTGGCCGTCGAACCGGGTCACCGCGCCGGACACCAGGGGTGTGCGGTGGGCCAGGCAGGCGTCGTTGAGCAGGAACCGGGTCGGGAAGTTGTCGGTGCAGTCGACCACCAGGTCGTGCGCCGCCACCAGGTCGGCCGCCGAGTCCGCGTCCAGGCGCGCCACGTAAGGCGCCACCGTCACCTCGGGATTGATGTCGGCCAGGGCGTCGGCGGCGCTCTCCGCCTTGGGGCGGCCGAGGTCGCCGCTGGCGTGGCAGATCTGGCGCTGCAGGTTGGACAGCTCCACCCGGTCGTGATCGACGATGCCGAGCGCCCCCACCCCGGCCGCCGCCAGATACATCAGCGCCGGCGCGCCGAGCCCGCCGGCCCCGACCACCAGCACCCGCGCCGCGCGGAGCGTCTCCTGCCCCTCCGGCCCGACCTCGTCGAGCAGCATGTTGCGGGCGTAGCGGCGCAGCTGGTCGTCGGTGAGCGTCAAGCGCCTACTCGAGCCCCAGGTGATCGAACAGCGGCGTCGACTGGTAGCGCTCGGCGAACGACGGCAGGATGGCGACCACGCTCTTGCCGGCCATCGTCTTGCGCGACGCCACCTCGACCGCCGCGGCGAGGGCGGCGCCCGACGAGATGCCGACCGGCAGACCCTCCAGGCGGGCCACCCGGCGGGCCATCGAGAACGCGGTCTCGTTGCCGATCGACAGCACCTCGTCGATAAGGTCCATGTCCAGCACCTCGGGCACGAACCCGGCCCCGATGCCCTGGATCATGTGCGGCCCGGGCACCCCGCCCTGCAGGATCGGGCTGTCCTCCGGTTCCACGGCGACGATCCGCAGTTCGGATTTGCGCTGCTTGAGCACCCGGGCGACGCCGGTGACGGTGCCGCCGGTGCCGATCCCGGCGACCACCGCGTCGGCCCGGCCGCCGGTGTCGGTCCAGATCTCCTCCGCGGTGGTGCGCGCGTGAACGTCCGGGTTGGCGGGATTGTTGAACTGCTGCGGCATCACCGCATCCGCCACCTTGGACAGCAGTTCCTCCGCCTTCTCCACCGCGCCGGTCATGCCGCGGGTGGCCGGGGTGAGGACGATCTCGGCGCCGAGCAGGGCCAACATCTTGCGGCGCTCCACCGACATGCTGTCCGGCATGGTGAGGATCAGCCGGTATCCCTTGGCGGCGCAGACGAAGGCCAGGGCGATGCCGGTGTTGCCCGAGGTCGGTTCGATCAGAACCGCGCCCGGTCTCAGCACCCCCTTCGCCTCGGCGTCCTCGATCATGGCGAGACCGATGCGGTCCTTGACCGATCCCAGGGGATTGAAGAATTCGCACTTGCCCAGGACCTGTCCGGCGCAGCCAAGCTCCTGACCCAGTTTGGACAGGCGCACCAGCGGCGTGCCGCCGACGGTCTGGGTGATGTCGTCGTAGACGCGGCCCCGGGGCCGGTCGCCGCTGTTCGATTTGGGAGCGGTGGTCATCGATGTCCCCTGCCTTTGCTGCCGGCGCTTGGCGTGATGCGGCCGGACGGTGAGTTGGCCCTCAGGCGCGGATCCTAGATTGAAAAGTCGATGTTCTTGCGGCCTTCGCTGACGATTCCGGCGCGGTTGGCGCGCTGGCACAGATCGTCGATGGTGATCGAGTCGAGTTGCTTCATCACGCTATCCTGCAGTTCCTGCCACAACGGCCGCACCACCCGATGGCCGAGGTCGGAGCCGGCCGGGTCCTGGATCGGGTCCTCGCCGGTTTCCATCTTGCGGACCACCGTGACGATTTCGCCGACCGTCACCCGGCGCCGCTCGCGGGCCAGGCGGTAGCCGCCGCGCGGGCCGCGCACGCCGATCAGGATCCCGGCCCGAACCAGTTGCTGCAGGGCCTGTTCCAGATAGCGTCGCGGAATCCCCTGGCGACGCGTGATCTCGCGGCTTTGCACCGGTTCCGCGCCGGCGTGGTAGGCGATGTCGAGCACCGCCTCGATGGCGAATAGCATCTTCTTTGAAAGACGAAGCATCTGTTTCCTAGTCTCCTTGACTGAGCCCGGTCGAACCGAATCCGTCGGGTCCGCGCCCGCTCGCGGGAAGGTCTTGGCATTCGTTCCAGTGGACGGAGGTCACCGGCGCGACGACGAGCTGCGCGATGCGCATGCCGCGCTCGACGGTGAACGGGGAGTCGCCCCAGTTGACGAGGATCGCCACGATTTCGCCGCGGTAGTCGGCATCGATGGTGCCCGGCGCGTTGACCAGGCCGACCCCGTGCCGCAGGGCGAGGCCGGACCGTCCCCGGACCTGGCCCTCGAAGCCCTCGGGCAGGGCGATCGCGATGCCGCAGGGAATCGCGGCCCGCCGGCCCGCCGCCAGTTCGAGCGGCGCCGGCACCGCCGCCATCAGGTCGACCCCGGCGCTGCCCGGCGTCGCGCGCGCCGGCAGCGGCAGGTCGCGGGCATGGGGCAGACGGCGGACCGGCACCGCGACGCGGGTCATGAGGCCGCCTCCAAGGCATCGGCGATCCGTTCGGCCAACCGGTCGGCCACCGCCTGCTTGCCCATGCGCGGCCAGCGGTCGGCCGCCTCGCCGGTGATCAGGGTGACTTCGTTGTCGTCGCCGCCGAACGTGCCGGAGGCGGCCGAGACGTCGTTGGCGACGATCCAGTCGCAGCCCTTGCGGTCCCGCTTGGCGCGCCCGTTGCCTTCCGGATCGTCGGTCTCGGCGGCGAACCCGACCACCAGCGCCGGGCGATCGGGACCGGGCCGCGACAGGGTGGCCAGGATGTCCGGGTTGGCGGTCAGATCGAGCGCCGGCGGGGCGGCGTTGTCGCGCTTCTTGATCTTGCCGGCGGCTCGGTTGGCGACCCGCCAATCGGCCACCGCGGCGGCGCAGACCGCCACGTCGGCCGGCAGCGCCGTCTGGCAGGCGGCCAGCATGTCCTCGGCCGAGTCCACGTGCACCGTCGCCACCCCGGGCGGATCGTCCAGGGCCACCGGCCCGCTGACCAGGGTCACCCGGGCGCCGAGACGGGCCAGGGCGACGGCCACCGCGTGGCCCTGCTTGCCCGACGAGCGGTTGGCGATGAACCGCACCGGATCGATCGGCTCGTGGGTCGGACCGCTGGTCACCAGGGCATGGCGGCCGTTCAGGCGCCCGCCGCCACCGAGCAGCCGTTCGGCCGCCGCCACGATGTCCAGCGGCTCGGCCATCCGGCCGGGTCCGTGCTCGCCGCACGCCATGTCGCCGCTGTCCGGGCCGACCCGATGGACGCCGCGCCCCTCCAGCACCGCCAGGTTGTCGCGCGTCGCCGGGTGACCCCACATGCGGTGGTTCATGGCCGGGGCCAGCAGGACCGGCCGGTCGGTGGCGAGAAGCACCGCCGCCGCCAGGTCGTCGGCCCGGCCGGTCCGCATGCGGGCGATCAGATCGGCGGTCGCCGGGGCGATCACGATCAGGTCCGGATCGCGGGCCAGACGGATGTGGCCCATGTCCGCCTCCTCGGTCAGCGAGAACAAGTCCCGGTGCACCGCCTCGCCGCACAGCGCCGACACCGAGAGCGGGGTCACGAACCGCTCGCCGGAGCGGGTGAGCAGGCATTGGACCGCCGCGCCGCGCTCGCGCAGCCGGCGGATCAGGTCGAGTGCCTTATAGGCGGCGATCCCTCCGGCAACGATTAGAAGAATTTTTTTTCCGGCAAGCACAGTGGACGATCCCTGAATTCACGGAAATTGTATGTTATTAAATTATACTCGCACTTCTTGGCGTGCAACATTTTTATCGCCACCGCGGAAAAAAACTTTGTCGGACTGCGGATAATTTCGAGCAACTCGCAAAACATTGTGCGATTTGCACATGGGTCTCCGACGGATACCACGCTCGGGGTTTAGGAAAGGCCGGCGGCTTTCAATTTCTTCTTCAGGAGGGCCATCCGCCGGTCGCGGTCCTTCCCCTGCGCGCCCTGCAGAAAGCCGGGCAGGAAGTCGGCCTGGGCCAGGAAGTGCCGGGTCAGCTTGTGCGCCGCCTCCTGGTTGCGCCCGGGGATCAGGTGCGCCTTTTGGCACAGGTCGAGCAGCGCCAGGCCCTTGGCGGTATTGGACTGCGGCCCCTTGTGAATGCGCCCGAGCAGGTTGGCCTTGCGCAGGATGTCGGCCTGGTAGGCCTCCAGCTTGTCGCGCATCGGGGTCTTGATCGACGGCGGGAGTTCCGAGTCCGACAGGGTGCGCGCCGCCTTGCCGAGCCGCCGGATGCGTTCCATCGGCTCGCCGCCCACCTCCATCAGCTTGTCGGGCAGCCGGTCGTCGGAGTACAGGCGGGTGATGGTTGCCTGGACAAGGGTGCCGGCCCGCTCTCCCACCACGTGCTCCTGGAATACCCCGAGCAGGTCCACCTGCTCGCCGAGCGGTCGCCCGCGCAGCAGGTCGTTCATGGCGTCCTCGTTGAACGCCCGGCTGGTGCGGACCTCGAACGCCTGTTCCAGGCGCGGGTCGAGAAACGCCACCGGCGAGGCCAGCACCGCGCGGTAGACGCCGCTGACCGCCTTCAATTCATCGATCCGCGCCTCCGGATTGGCCGGCGTCGCCTCGAACGCCCCGGTCAGCGCGGTCGGCGCGGTGAGCTGGCGGGCCAGAGCCTCGGTCAGGCCGCCGCGCGCCTGGACCAGGAACCGTTCGCCGATCGCCTTTTGCAGGCGCGGCACCATCTCCGGCAGGTCGCCGCGCGGCGCCGGCTGGCCGGCGATCAGTCCGATGATGTCGTGAAGCTGCGTTTCCAGGGTGTCCGGGCGGTCGAGCAGGATGTCGGTGGCGCCCGGCCCGGCCAGCACCTCGCCGAGCAGCCTGTCCACGTAACGCAACGCATCGTCGGCGCGGGTGGCATCGATCAATTCGAGCAGCCGGACCACCTTGTGGTCCCAGCGGTTGAGGTCGCCCAGGGCGTGCGACAGGGCGGCGAAGATCCGGGAGTCCCGCAGCAGACCGTCGTCGCCGGACTCCGCGCTGGCCGCCGCCACCATCGCGTCGACACCGACCTGGCTGACCTTGTGGTCGGTCGCCCAGTTGGCGTTCCGGTTGGCGGACTGAAACAGCTGCTCGACCAGCCTGGTCAGTTCGGCGATGCGCTCCGAGCCGCGCGTACGGGTCGCCTTGGCCTGCGCGCCGGCCACCCGATCGATGGCGTTGCGGCGCGTCATGCCGGCCAGTTCGAGGCGTTTCTGGTGGGAGGCCAGACAAACCAGTTCGGTCGCGGTGACCGCGGACTCACCGAGCCACTGCACGAGGACGCGGCCGATCAGGGCCTTCGATTCGGCGGAAAAGAAATCCTCCGGCGTGCGGCAATAGGACTTCAGGTCGTCGTCGTTCTGACCGTTTTCTTCCGCCATGGGCACCTCGTGCAACTCCCGGCTCCGCAACGCACCGTCTTGTTCCTCAAGAAATTAAGGCGAAGAGGAACGCCGCCGTCAAGACGGCCACCACCCAGACCGGCACGCCGCCCCGGCGCCCGGTGTCGCCGCGCAGGGCGCGCAGGGTCTCCGGGTGGATGCGCAGCCCGTCGGCCCCGGTCCCGGCCAGCAGGTCGTCCAGCGCCGCCACGGTGCGCGGCAGGCGGTTGAGGGTGTCCACGGTGTCCCGGGTCAGGTCGAGCAGGCGCGCCTGCGGCCCCAGGTTGGTGGCGATCCAGGTCTCGATCAGCGGCCGGGCCAGCAGCCACATGTTGATTTCGGGGCTGAGCCGCCGCCCGGCCCCCTCGGCCACCAGCATGGTTTTCTGCAGAAGCAGGAGCTGCGGTTGGGTCTCCATCCGGAAATACTCGGTGACCCGGAACAGCTGCGCCAGCAGGCGGGCCATCGAGATTTCGTTCTGCGGCAGGCCGAGGATCGGCTCGGCGATCGACCGGCAGGCCTGGGTGAACGAGTCCACCGAGTTGTCGGACGGCACCCAGCCGGCTTCGAAGTGCACCTCGGCGGCGCGCCGGTAGTCGCGGTTCAGGAAGGCCAGCAGCATTTCCCCCAGGTGCCGCGCGGTCGCCCGGTCGAGCCGCCCCATGATCCCGAAGTCGACCACCGCCACGTTGCCGTCGGCCATCACGAACATGTTGCCCGGATGCAGATCGCCGTGGAACAGGCCGTCGCGGAACACCTGATTGAAGAATGCCGCCGAGGCCTTCGTCATCACCGCCTGCGGGTCGTGCCCGGCGGCGAGCAGGGCGTCCCGGTCGTCGAACCGGATCCCGTAGACCCGCTCGGTGGTCAGGACCCGCTGCCCGGTCCGCCGCCAGTCCACCGCCGGCACGTGGAAGGTCTCGTCGCCAGCGAAGTTCTCGGCCATCTCGGCGGCGGCCGCCGCCTCGAACCGCAGGTCCATCTCGAAGCGCACCATCTCCTCGAAGGTGCGCACCGATTCGACCGGCTTCAGGCGGCGCAATTCCGGTCGCGTCGCCTCGATCAGGTCGGCCGCCCAGCGGAACAGGTCGAGGTCGCGCCGGAAGGCGTCCTCGATCGCCGGACGCAGCACCTTCACGGCCACCTCGCGGCCGTCGGCGGTCACCGCGAAATGCACCTGGGCGATCGACGCGGCGGCCACCGGCCGGGCTTCGAAACGGCGGAACAGGCTGTCCAGGGGGCAGCCGAACTCGGTCTCGATGGCGACCCGCGCCTGGTCGAACGGGAACGGCTCCAGGCGGTCCTGCAGGCCGGTGAGGTCGGCCGCGATCTCGTCGCCCAGCAAGTCGGACCGGGTGGCCAGCACCTGGCCCAGCTTGATGAAGGTCGGCCCCAGGTCGGCCAGGGCGCGGGCCAGCCGCTGGCCCGGCCGTCCCGGCACCTTGCGCAGCGCGGTGGCGCGGGCGATCAGCGCCACCCCCGGCGCGATGTCGAGCCGCTCCATCAGGAACAGGGCGTCGTGGCGGGCCAGGGTCCGGGCGATGGTCAGCAGGCGGACCAGATTGCGGGTCAGTCGGATCATGCCGGGGCGCGGCTACAGCCGCCAGGCCGAGTGGATCGCCGCGATGCCGCCCGACAGGTTGGTCACCCGCGCCTTTTCCAGGCCGGCCTCGGCGATCATGCCGGCGAACGTCTCCTGGTCCGGGAACCGGCGGATGCTCTCGACCAGGTATTGATAGGCGCCGCGGTTGCCGGTCACCGCCTGGCCGATGCGCGGCAGGACATTGAACGAATAGGCGTCGTAGATTCGGTCCAGGCCGGGCGCCTTCACGCGGCTGAACTCCAGGCACAGGAAATGGCCGCCCGGCCGCAGCACCCGTCGCGCCTCGCGCAGCGCATGGTCGATCCGGGTGACGTTGCGGATGCAGAACGCGATCGTATAGGCGTCGAAGGAGGAGTCCGGAAACGGCAGCGACTCGGCGTCGCCGGTGGTCCACGAGATCCGGTCGACGATCCCCCGGTCGAGGCCCCGATCACGCCCCACCGCCAGCATCTGGGCATTGATGTCGCAAACCTCGACCCGGCCGCCGCCGCGTTCGAGGAATCCGAACGCGATGTCGCCGGTGCCGCCGCCCACGTCGAGCAGGCGCAGGTCCGGGCGCGGCCGCAGCCTGTCCAGGAAGCGCGCCTTCCAGAGCCGGTGCACGCCCAGGCTCATCAGGTCGTTCATGACGTCGTAACGGCTCGCGACGCTGTCGAACACGTCGCGGACCAGGGGGGCTTTTGCGTCCTCGGTCACCGTCTGATAGCCGAAATGCGTGGTGGCGCCGCCGCCGCCGCGGCTGTCGTCGTCCTCGATCATGGCCTGGACCATAGCGGAAGCGATCCGCCTGCGCTACTGTCCTCGCATGCCCGAACTGCCCGAAGTGGAGACCGTGCGGCGAGGCCTCGTCCCGGTGCTCGAAGGACGCCGCATCGCCGCGGTGGAGGCCCGCCGGCCGGACCTGCGGTTCCCGCTGCCGGTGGGATTCGCGCAGCGCCTGGCGGGCCGTCGGGTGGACACCCTGGGGCGGCGCGGCAAGTATCTGCTGGTCGGGCTGGAGTCGGGCGCCACCCTGATCTGCCACCTCGGCATGTCGGGCCGGTTTCGGATTCACGCCTCCGCGCCGGACCCGGGCCCGCACGACCACGTGGACTGGATCACCGACGACGGCACCTGCGTGCGGTTCCACGATCCGCGCCGATTCGGCTTCATGCTGTGGGCTCCGGCCGATGGCCTGGCCAACCATCCGATGCTGCGCGATCTGGGCCCGGAGCCGCTGTCGGACGGCTTCGACGGCGCCGTGCTGGCGGCCCGGCTGGCCAACCGGCGCGGACCGATCAAGCCGGCGCTGCTCGATCAGAGGGTGGTCGCCGGGCTCGGCAACATCTATGCCTGCGAGGCCCTGTTCGCGGCCGGCCTGTCGCCGCGCCGCCGGGCCTCCAGCATCGCCGGGGGGCGCGCCGCGCGGCTGGCGACGGCGATCCGAGCGGTCCTCGAAGCCGCCATCGCGGCCGGGGGATCCAGCCTGCGCGACCACCGCCGGCCGGATGGGGACCTCGGCTATTTCCAGCACGGCTTCGCGGTCTACGGACGCGAGGGGCAACCCTGCCCCGGCTGCGACTGCGGCCGCGCCGACGGAATCCGCCGCACCGTCCAGGCCGGCCGCGCCACTTTCCATTGTGCGGCGCGACAGAGGTGAGGTATGAAGCGACAGTCCCGCAAGGAGGAATGATGCGCCTGTTCATCGCCGTGCTGCTGGCCGGACTTCTGGGCGCCGCGACGCCGGCCCCGGCGGCGTTCCTGGACGACATCGACGACGTGCCCCTGATGCCCGGACTCACCGAGACGGCGGACGCCGCGGTGGTGTTCGAAACCCCGCAGGGCCGCCTGGTCGAAGCGACCGTCCAGGGTCCCGGCAGCGTTGCCGAGGTCCGCCGGTTCTACCTGGAAACGCTTCCCCAGCTCGGCTGGTCGCCGACCGGCGACCTGGTGTTCCGGCGCGAGAACGAGACCTTGACACTGCACCCGACGGCCGGCGCCGACGGGGGCGTCCGGGTGCGCTTCTCGCTCGGCCCGGCGGCACCCTGAGAGGGCCGCCTTCCGGCAGGGACCGACCACACCCCCGTTCCAAGGCGCAGACAACGAGGAATCCCCGGAATGTCCTACGAGAACATCATCGTCGAAATCCACGGCCCGGTCGGCTTGATCCGATTCAACCGCCCGAAGGCCCTCAACGCCCTGTGCGACGCCCTGATCGCCGAGCTGGGCCACGCCCTGGACGCTTTCGAGGCGGATACGGAGATCGACGCCATCGTCATCACCGGTTCCGAGAAGGCCTTCGCGGCCGGGGCCGACATCAAGGAGATGAAGGACCGCTCCTACATGGACGTCTATCTGTCCGATTTCATCACCGGCGAATGGGACCGGGTGATCACCTGCCGCAAACCGGTGATCGCCGCGGTCGCCGGCTACGCGCTCGGCGGCGGATGCGAGCTGGCGATGATGTGCGATTTCATCCTGGCCGCCGACAACGCGGTGTTCGGACAGCCCGAGGTGTCGCTCGGGATCATGCCGGGCGCCGGCGGCAGCCAGCGGCTGACCCGCCAGGTCGGCAAGTCGAAGGCGATGGAGATGTGCCTGACCGGGCGCACCATGGACGTCGAGGAGGCGGAGCGCTCCGGCCTCGTCAGCCGGATCGTTCCGGCCGACACCCTGGTCGACGAGGCGATCGCGGTGGCCGGGAAGATCGCCACCATGTCGCGCCCCTCGGTGATGATGATCAAGGAGGCGGTCAACCGGGTCTACGAGACCAGCCAGACCGAGGGCCTGCTGTTCGAGCGCCGGCTGTTCCATTCCACCTTCGCCACCGAGGACCAGAAGGAGGGCATGACCGCGTTCGTCGAAAAGCGCAAACCGGTGTTCAAGAACTGCTGAGGACGCGACCGCCGGCCGGCCTGCGCGACGCCTCTTGACGGCCCGGGCGGCCGGCGATATAACCCGCCCCTCTTGGACGACCGACGTGAACGGAACGGGTGACCCTATCAGATGGCGAATCATCAACAGGCCAAGAAGCGCATCCGCCAGACGGCGCGCCGCACCGATGTCAACCGGAACCGGCGCAGCCGCATCCGGAGCTTCGTCAAGAAGGTGGAACTGGCCATCGCCGCCGGCGACGCCGCGCAGGCCGCCGAGGCCTTCCGCGCCGCCCAGCCGGAGGTGCAGCGCGGAGTGACGAAGGGCGTTCTGCACAAGAACACCGCGGCCCGCAAGCTGTCGCGGCTGTCGGCCCGGATCAAGGCCCTCTAGGGCCGGTCGGTCCACCCGCCGCCTCTATTCCAGGTTGTGATGCCGGTCGCGCGCCGCGCCGAGCCGGGGCGGCATTATTATGTCAATTACTTGACGGCGAGGGACTCTGAGCGCCGCTCGTGTCAAGAATTTTATTTTCAAAGGTCCGGTTTCGTTCTCATTGCCAGGGTCCGGCGTCGAGGGTACAAATAGGGTCTCCTTGGTTCACGAGAACTCGAGACAAAGTAGATTTTCGAAAATTTCACGCCATGCACGACATGCGATCAAGTAATGCGACAGGTGTGGTTTACTTTGTCTTTCCGTTGAACCCGGAAAATTAAATAAAATATGGTGCGTTATTGCGCTCGTAGTTGTCATGGCTACGGTAGTTTGGGCATCGAGGCGCCTGGTTTGGTTGCGATACGTTTGAATGAGCCGCAAAATGGGGTTGCGGCAGGGGGCTCCGTGAGGTTTCGTTTCGAAATCGCTCTAATCTACCAACCAAACCACGAGCTGGAACGTCGGGGCACAATATATGAACGCATTGAGCGACCGCCTGGAAATGCAATGGCAGCGGGTTTGCAGCCGCATGCGGTCCGAGATCGGCGAGGCCGCGTTCAGCAGCTGGCTGAAACCCATGGCGGTGCAGGACCTGACCCAGGGCAAGGTGCGTCTCGCGGCGCCGACCCGTTTCATGCGCGACTGGGTGGTCGATCACTACGCCGATCGCCTGCGCGTCCTGTGGGCCGAGGACAACCCCTCGATCGTCGCCGTCGACGTGGTGATCCAACGCAGCCGCCCGCCGGTGGCCGGGCGGCGTTCGGCCGGCTCCGACGCCGCTGACCCGCCGCAACCGCCGGCTGCGGCCCCGGTCGCCGCCCACCCCACCGATCGCCTCTCGGTGCCGCTCGACCCGCGCTTCACCTTCGAGCGATTCGTCGTCGGCAAGCCCAACGAGTTCGCCTACGCGGCGGCGCGGCGGGTCGCCCAGGCCCACGAGGTGTCGTTCAATCCGCTGTTTCTCTACAGCGGCGTCGGCCTCGGCAAGACCCACCTGATGCATGCCATCGCCGGTCATATCCGCGACCACGATCCGGACCGCCGGGTGGTCTACCTGTCGGCCGAGAAGTTCATGTATCGGTTCATTCGGGCGTTGCGCGAGCAGCGGGCGGTGGACTTCAAGGAGAATTTCCGCTCGGTCGACGTGCTGATGATCGACGACGTGCAGTTCATCAGCGGCAAGGACTCCACCCAGGAGGAATTCTTCCACACCTTCAACGCCCTGGTCGATCAGGGGCGGCAGATCGTGATCTCCTCCGACAAGTCGCCGTCCGACCTGGAGGGCATGGAGGAGCGGTTGAAGTCGCGACTCGGCTGCGGCCTGGTGGCCGACATCCACCCGACCACCTACGAGCTGCGGCTCGGCATCCTGCAGTCGAAATCCGAACAGCTCGGCGTCACCATGCCGGGCAAGGTGCTGGAATTCCTGGCCCACAAGATCGCCGCCAACGTGCGCGAGCTGGAGGGCGCCCTGAACCGGGTGATCGCGCATGCGCAGCTGGTCGGACACGACATCACCCTGGAGACCACCCAGGAGGTGCTCAAGGACGTGCTGCGCGCCAACGACCGCCGGATCACCATCGAGGAGATCCAGAAAAAGGTGGCCGAGCACTTCAACGTCAAGGTGGCCGACATGCATTCGGCGCGCCGCGCCCGCGCCGTGGCCCGGCCGCGCCAGGTGGCGATGTTCCTCTCGAAACAGCTCACCTCCCGCTCGCTGCCGGAAATCGGCCGCAAGTTCGGAGGACGCGACCACACCACGGTGATGCACGCGGTGAAGAAGGTGACCGAGCTGTGCGACCGCGACGCCGGCTTCGCCGAGGACGTGGAGCTTTTGCGCCGGATGCTGGAAAGCTGAGGCCTTTCCGGCTTTCGACGGATTGCGTTTTGCTGATGGACTCCGCCCGCCTGCAATGCCCTGAGCAGAGCGGGGAGGCTCGTGGCTTGTGTGAACGAAACCATTGAACGTATGGCCCGCCCCTTCTGCACGGGGTATTTGAAGAAAGCACCGTTCAGTCTGCGTCAACCTATCCGGTCTCGGGCTGTTGTCCCGGCCAGGATGGAGATCCGCGCAGTCTGGTCCTCATAATCACAGCGGTCTCGGTCGACCGTTCAATGTGCCGGGTTCCCAGGCTGCCGTTCGACTGTCAGGCCATCTTCTTCTCACCGCTCGCAGACCATCGGCGCCGTCAGCCCGTCAGCCGGCGGCACCGCACTCCCGGGCCGCGGCGATCGCCCGCATCGCCTCAAGCTGCGCCCGCGCCCGTTCGGTGAGCGCGCCGCCCTGCTTCAGGCCTTCGTCGAGACCGCGCGCGACGCCGCGCAGTTCGTTGGCGACGACCTTGGTCCGGGTATAGACCGAGCCCCGTCCGGCGTAGCCGGACAGGACGCCGCGCGTGGCCTCGCCCTGTGCCCATTCGTCCAGGGTACCGGCCCCCTTGAGCAGATTGGCGCGCAGGGTGGAGGCCGCCGTCAGACGCTCCGTCGAACGGCCGAGCGCGGCCTCGAAATCCTCGATCGCCGCGAACATGCTGGCCTTCTGCGCATCGGCGCCGCCGATCGCGTAACCCATCGGCAGGAACAGCTCGATCCGCCCACTGCCTTGGGTCCAGGCCTTGACCTCGATGGAGCGACCGGCATTGGCGCCGGTCTCCCAGGTCAGCACACCGCCTGCAAATCAGCCATCGGCCGCTCGCGGTTCATCGAGCGTGGCATTGAAGACCGCCCGGTCAGTGACTGCAGTCACGATGCCCGACCGGCCCAGGCCTGTTCGGCCTCGAACACAGCGTCACCATCGGTGGTTTGCGCGCCGACATTGGTGTCGAAGCTCGGTGGCTCGGCTGCAGTCGTCCCAGCGGATCCCGACAGCGGCCGCTGGCCGGTACGGCGATGGTGGGCGGAAGATCACGCCGGGCGGATGGGAGCGACGAACCGGGCAACGACTGCGCTTCGTCTACCGACGCCGAGGCCCCTCTCTTCTGGTGGCCGACGGGATGCGTGCCCGGACAGGCAAGCGTGGTGGCTTCTCGCGCGCGAGCGCTTCCGCGCTTCGAACGGGCCGAGGATTGGTCACCGTGGGTCAAGTCCGAGAAGTGCTGGATAATTTTGTGGAGTGTGCCTCCTTCGAGGTTCTGTTTTGAATGCCGTTTCGGGTCTCGTACTCCTGATCCAGTTCGCTCCTGAGTACTTTCATCTTCCGGCGTTCGAAGTCTGTGATCCTGACGGCGCGCCATCGTTCGGCGGCGCGGGTCATGGCGGCGCACATGAGTTTGAGGACGGCCTTCTCGCCGAACGCGTTGGGGATGATCTTGAGGCGCCGGCGCTCCTCGACGAAGAGCCGTTCCAGGAGGTTCGTCGTCCGGGTTGCCCGGCGGTGCGTGATCGGCGTCTTCAGATGCGCGATGCAGGCCTCGAAGTCGTCCTGGAAGCAGGCAACCGCGCTTGGGTGGCCGGTCTCGTAGTCGTCGGCGACACCGTCCGCCAGATCGCGGGCGATGGCGCGCGACGGGGCCTGATAGGTGGCCTGAACCCGCGCCTTGAATTCGGGCCAGACGTCGTCCGGAACCTTGGCCGCCAGGTTGCGCATCCGGTGCGCCAGGCAGCCTTGGCGTTCCGATCGCGGGAAGCAGGTCTCGATCGCCTTGATGATACCCGGTGCCCCATCCGAGACGACCAGCAGTGGATCGCCGAGACCCCGATGGCGCATGTCCTGGAAAAACGCGCTCACCGTCTCGGCATCCTCCTTCGATCCCGCCATCAGGTGCAGCATCACCTTGGTTCCGCTACTGTCATGCCCCCAGGCGGCCAGGGCCGGCTCGCGCTTCTGCCCGGCGCGCAGCCGTTCGGCGATGCCGTCCACGAACAGGTAGACGATGTCATGCTCCGAAAGATCGCGGGTCGAGAAGGCCTGGTAATCCTCCCACAAACGCTCCCCCATCTCCGAGACCGCCGTGCGCGACAGCAGCAGCCGGCCGCTCTCGTCACGCAACGCGTCCTCGATGTCCCGCACCGAAAGACCGCGCGCCAGCATCTCCACCGCAAGATCCTCCAGCGCCTCGCTGTGCCCCTTCAGATGCCGGCGCAGCTCGGAACGGAACGGCTCCGGCGTCCCGGCAACCCGGGGCGCCGAATAGTCGATGAAGCCCTCGGCCGTTTTCAGACGGCCCGCGCGGGCGCCGTTGCGATGCCCCTGGCCGGAAGCGGCGCCATGCTCATAGTAGTCCCGGCCAAGCGCATCGCGCACCTCGCCTTCCAAACCCTCCTCAATGATCAGACGCGTCGCGAGCCGGACCAACGCGCTCTTCGCGTTCTCGCTCGATAAACGCCCTGCAATCAGATCATTCAACGCTTCACGGGTCCGTTCACTACCCGGTATCCTGCGGCTCATGGAGGTGCCTCCCTGGTTCGGGCCGGCACCAACCGGCCCTGGTTGAGTGGAATCACCTCAGAGGATGCACCTCCTACATTTTCCCAGAAAATTTAGGACTTCACCTTCGTAAGGATAGGTTTCTAGCGGAAAACTACGTTAATTAAGTTCTTTGCTCGGCTTATATGTATGACAACGGCGCGAACCAAATAGGAACTTGCGCACGTCGCGGCACCCGTGCATACTGCGTGCACGGGCGTCGCGCGATACGGTCATGGGTTGCGACGCCGGCCAACGGAGGGTCCGGGTCGTGGTCGCACAGATTCATACCGTCGCGTTTCAGGGGATCGCCGTCCTTGACGTCACCGTGCAGGTCCAGATCGCCAGCGGCATGCCCGCCTTCTCGGTGGTCGGCCTGCCCGACAAGGCGGTCGCCGAGAGCCGCGAGCGGGTCCGCGCCGCCCTGCTGGCCATGGGCCTGGCCCTGCCGCCGAAACGGATCACGGTCAACCTGGCGCCGGCCGACCTGGCCAAGGAGGGCAGCCACTACGACCTGCCGATCGCGCTCGGCATCCTGGCCGCCATGGAGGTCCTGCCGGCCGAGGACATGGTCCTTTACACGGCGCTCGGCGAGCTGGGCCTGGACGGCCGGCTCGCCCCGGCGGCCGGCGTCCTGGCGGCCGCCCTGCACGCCCATGCCGAGGGGCGCGGCCTGATCTGCCCGGCCGCCCAGGGCGGCGAGGCGGCCTGGGCCGGCGGGTCCAACCTGATCGCGGCGCCCGACCTGCTGTCGCTCATCAACCACCTGCGCGGCCGCCAGATGCTGACCCCGCCGGAGCCCCGGCTGGCCGACGACGCCGGGCGGCGGCGCGGCCCCGACCTGGCCGACATCAAGGGCCAGGAGACCGCCAAGCGGGCCCTGGAGATCGCCGCCGCGGGCGGCCACAACATGTTGATGGTCGGCCCGCCGGGGTCCGGGAAGTCCCTGCTCGCCGCCTGCCTGCCCGGCCTGCTGCCGCCGCTCACCCCGGAGGAGGCGCTGGAGACCAGCCTGATCCACTCCCTGGACGGGCGCCTGAAGGACGGCCGGCTGCTGACCCGGCGGCCGTTCCGCGAGCCGCACCACTCAGCGTCGATGGCCGCCCTGGTCGGCGGCGGCCTCAAGGCGCGGCCGGGCGAGGTGTCGCTGGCCCACCTGGGGGTGCTGTTCCTGGACGAGCTGCCGGAGTTCCAGCGCACCGCCCTGGAGGCCCTGCGCCAGCCCCTGGAGAGCGGCCGCGCGGTGGTGTCGCGGGTCAACGCCCAGGCCACCTACCCGGCCCGCTTCCAGCTGGTCGCGGCGATGAACCCCTGCCGCTGCGGCCACCTGGACGACGCCGCCAAGGCCTGCGCCCGCGCCCCGGCCTGTGCCGCCGAGTACCAGAACCGGCTGTCCGGCCCGCTGCTCGACCGCTTCGACATCCACGTGCAGGTGCCGGCGGTGCGCCCGCAGGATCTGATGCTGCCGCCGCCCGCCGAATCCTCGGCCGACGTGGCGGCGCGGGTGGCCCGGGTCCGGACGCTGCAGGCGGAGCGCTACCGGGGGCGCGGCCTGCGCACCAACGCCGAGGCCGACGGCCGGCTGCTGGAGGAGGTGGCGGGGCCGGACGACGCCGGACGACGCCTGCTCGGCGAGGCGGCGGCCAAGCTCGGCCTGTCGGCGCGCGGCTATCACCGGGTGCTGCGCCTCGCCCGCACCCTGGCCGACCTGGAGGGCGCCCCCAAGGTGCGCCGCCTGCACGTGGCCGAGGCCCTGGCCTACCGCCAGATGAGCTTCGGGCGGCCCGTCGGCAGGCCGTCGCGGGCGGCGTGACCCGAGGGCGCGATCCCTATTCCGCCTTCGCCGCCGCGCCGATCGCGAGCCGGCGACGCAACCGTTCCGGCGGGCGGATCACCCCTTCGAGGAGGCCCACCCCCAGGAGGACCACCGCGAAGCCGGCAATCTGCGTCGGGGTCAGGGTCTCGTCCAGCACCAGCCAGGCGACCAGCAGGGTCACGGCCGGGCCGGCGAGCGAGATCAGGCTGACCCGTCCGGCGCCCAGCCGGCGGATGCCCTCGTAGAGCAGGAACATCGGCACCACGGTGGAAAAGCCGACGATGGCGGCCAGCCACAGGACCGCCTCGGCCGGCGCGGCGACCGTGAAATCGGCTCCGTCCAGGGCCGCGAGTCCATAGACCGCCACGCCGGCGACCGCCGCCGTGTTCGCCGCGACGGTGAACCGGGCCGAACCGACACGGCGCACGATCCGTTGTGCGACAACCAGATAGACCGCGTAACTCACGGCGGCCGTGAGCGACCAGGCGACCCCGACCCAGAGCCCGTCCGGCAGGCCGGCCCGGCCCGGCGCCAGGACCAGGATCAGTCCGCCGTAGGATACCGCGAAGGCGACCAGGTCGCGCCGGCGCGGCATCCGTCGCTCGACCGCGGCGTTGATCGCCACCACGATGACCGGAAAGGTGAACAGCACGATCCGCGACAGGCTGGCCCCCAGGCGGTCGATCGCCGTGAAATCGGACAGCGTGGCGGCCAGGAACAGGAGTCCGGCCATCGCGCAGTCCCGCCAGTCGCGCCGCGACAGGCCGCGCGGGTCACCCTCCCCGCGCAACGCGGCGCCGGCCCAGAACAGCGGCCAGGCGAGCCCCAGCCGCAGCACCACCAGCGCCCCGACGGTCAGACCGGTGGCCAGGGCCAGCTTGGCGAAAATGCCCTTCATGGCCAGTCCGAGGGTGGCCACGCTGACCAGCAGAAGGGCGGTAGACTCGCGGGGTCGGGTCTCCATGCCTGCCTCGGGTCCGGTGTTGTTCTGGAACGACAACCACTGTGCTGCGCCCGGTCCACATAATGCAAATCGAATTTAGAACGAGCGGATATGACGAAATGCCATACCCTGAGGCGCAGGGACCTGCGCCATCTGAAAGCCGTCCTGCACGTGGCCGAGCCGGCAGGCCGACGATCCGCCCCTCGTACCGATTTCGAAATGATCCCCGCGGCGGCGTCAGCTCCGCTTGCGGTGCGCCACCTGCGCCGCGATCTCGTCGATGATCCAGGCCACCGTGTGGTCCGGCAGGTCGCCGATGTGGCGGGCCAGCAGGTTGGCCAGCTCGGTGGCCCTCGGGTCGAGCCCGGCGGTTTCCACGGTGACCCGGGGATCGGACAGCTCGGCCAGCGATTTCAGGTGCTCCGCCTCGTCCCAGATCAGGCCGAAATAGGCGCAGATCTGCATCACCATGCCGGGCGGCGGGCGGCCGCGCCGGCCGTGCTCCAGGGCCGACAGGTAGGCCGGCGTGACCTGCAGGTCGCGCGCCATCCGCCGCTGGGTGAGTCCGCGCGCCGCCC
>JANQGL010000369.1 GCA_028277325.1 Magnetospira sp. | reverse complement strand
TTTTTCGGGGTGCCCGTCCTCGCCCAGTCCGTCCTGCGGCGCCTTGGGGAGGAAATAGAACCAATGCCAGAGCGGCGGCAGCGGATCGCCGGCCGCCGGGACCGCGCCGCCGAGGGTGGCGGCGGCCTTGGCGGCCTGCATGGGATCGAGGGTGTCCTCGACCGTTTCCTTGCGGCCGATCCAGGCGGCGAACGGAGACTCCCTGTCGGACATGGCGGTGGTCCTCTAATGGATGTCGATCGGGCCGCCGACCACGCCGGCGTCGCGCAGCTCGCCGATTCGGCGGTCGGTCAGGCCCAGCTCCTCGGCCAGGATCTGATCGGTGTGCTCGCCCAGGATCGGCGCCCGGACCGGCGCCTCGCGCGGCAGTCCGCCGTAATCGATCGGCGATCCGGGGACCAGGTAGCGGCCGATGTTCGGCTGATCCAGTTCCGCGAACAGCGGGTTGGCGGTGGAACAGCGGGAGTCTTCCTCGACCATCTGGGTGAAGGTCTGATAGGGCCCCCAGCAGACGCCGGTGGCATCGAACGTGGCGCGGATCTCGTCCAGGCTGCGTACATCGCACCAGGTCTTGAGGATGGCGGTGATCGCCTCGCTGGCCCGGAACCGGTCGCCCTCCCTGCGGAAATCCAGTTCCAGCACCTGTTCCAGGGCGGTGAACTTGGCCTCCAGGCCGGTCGCCTTGCCCAGCTCGGTCCACATGCGATCGGTGACCACGACGATGTAGATGCGGCGCCCGTCGGCGGTCTCGAAGTCGCAGCCGTAGGAGCCGTAGAGGTAGTTGCCGTGCGCCCGGCGGTTGGAGTGGTTGATCTGCACTTCCTGGATGTAGCCCAGGTTGCCGGCCATGGCGAGCGCCACGTCGGACAATGCCAGCTTGATCAACTGCCCGACCCCGTTCAACCGTCGGTGGCGTTCGGCGGCGACCAGGGCGAGGGCCAGGTGGACCCCGGTGATGGCGTCCCAGGCCGGCAGCACGTGGTTGACCGGATTGACCGCCGCGTTGCCGTGCGGCGCCCCGGTCACGAAGGGAAACCCGACCGCGCAGTTGACGGTGTAGTCGACCGCCGTGGTGCCGTCGCGGTTGCCGAGCAGGGTGGCGACGATGACATCCTCGCGGCGCGTCTTGAGGGACTCGAAGGACAGGTCGCCGCGCAGCGGGAAGTTGGTCACGAAAATGCCGTTGCCGGGACCCGGCGTGCAGATCAGGTTGGTCACGATCTCGCGCCCTTCCGGCTTGCGGATGTCGATGGCGAGCGACCGCTTGCCCTTGTTGAGGCCGGTCCAGTAGAGGCTGCGCCCGTCCTCGGTGACCGGCCAGCGATGCGCGTCGAGGCCGCCCTGCAGAGGGTCGAAGCGAATCACGTCGGCCCCCATCTGGGCCAGGGTCATGCCGCAGAGCGGCGCCGCCACGAAGGCCGAGCCTTCGATCACGCGCAGGCCCTCAAGAATCCTGTTCATCGGTCCCTCCCCCGGCGGTTGCGGCGCATGCCAACGCCGATGGTCCGTTTCTTGTGCTTTTGTCCACGCTGCGCCGCTCGGCCAAGACGATCGCTTCGGCGCACATGAAGAAAAACTAATATCAACAAATCCCCGACGGAATGAGGATGATACCATCAAATTCACGCCGAGGATGCAACAATATTCACCTTGAATTAACGGTAAAAAAACAAGGGAAGACTCCGCGGCGGGTCGATCAAACCCGGCGCAGGAGGCGATGCAGGGGACCGTCGGGGAGTCCCAGGTCCTCCAGGTGCGCCACCGTGTTGCGGAGGTAGTCGAGGGCGCTGCCGCTGATCCCATGGCCGTTGCGGACCATCGCGACGGCGCGGTCCTCGGTCAGGTCGCCCATGTACCGGGGATGGTCGCGCCGGACCACGTAGGTATAGGCCATCACCCGCCGCCGCGCCAGTCGTACCGGATGCCAGCCCGGGCGGTAGACGGGTCCGGCCGGATCGCCCAGGTCGGGCATCTCGCGGGCGTCCAGATAGGCCCTGGCGCCCGGCCATTCGGCGGCCGCGACACGGAACGCCAGACCCCGGCAGGAGCCGCCGCGATCCAGGCCGAGCACCAGACCCGGGTTGTCGGGGGTGCCCCGGTGATGGCGGGCCTCGACGCACAGGGCGCGGCGGTATCCGTGCAGCCGGGCGGGCTCCCGGTCCACGTAGGCGAATCCGGGACGCCACATCAGCGAGCCGTATCCGAAGACCCAGACATCGTCCGCAGCGTCCGTCATGCGACCACCATAGCCCGGCCGGCGACGGGCGCAACCGCCGTCGCGGCTGTCGCGACCGCGGGCGATCGCCTATAAACGAACCGACCGCCGTTTCCGGGAGCCAGGAATCCGCATGTCCGAGCCGCCGCGCCGCGCCCTGCCGCCACCCCGTTCCCGTCGCCGCCGGACGCCGGCGCCGGCGCCCCGGGTTCCGCATCCGGCGACCACCTATCGCCCGTCGAGGGTCGTGAGGGCGATTCGCCGTCTGACGGTGAACCTGCTCGTCGCGGTGATCGTCGGCGGTTCCTATACGGCGTTCTGGTATGTCCTGGCGGCGCGGCTCCAGGATCGGGTGGACGAATGGATGGCCGGGCAACGCGCGAACGGCGTCGCCCTGAGCTACGCGCGCAGTCGGCTCGAAGGGTTCCCGGGCCGCGTCCGCCTGCGCCTGGCCGACCCGCGGGCGACCGGCGGCGACGGGGGCGCGGCCTGGACCTGGACAGCCAGGGACGTGACCGTG
>JANQGL010000345.1 GCA_028277325.1 Magnetospira sp. | reverse complement strand
GTCGGCACCCTTGCCGCCGGAGATCAGGTCGTCGCCGCGGCCACCGGCGAGATGGTCGTCACCGGAATTGCCCCACAGGCGATCGTCGCCGTCGTCGCCGGAGACCACATCGTCGCCCCGGCCGGCATAGACGGTATCGCCGCCGCCGCCGCCATGGATCTCGTCGTTCTCCGACGCCGGCGGGTCGAAGGCGGCGCCGTCGCCGGCCGGCGCGGACGGTGCATCGGACCCCGAGTCCGCATAGCGGATGTTCGGGTCGAGAACCCGGGCGTTGGACGTGCCGACATCGACCACGAAGACGGTGTCGTCATAGTCCTTGTCGCCGCCGTACTTCAGATCCTCGAAGCCCAGGGTGACGAGGCCCTCGACGGTGTTGAGATGGCCGACGGTGTGCGGAAAGCCGTCCGGGTTCAGGGCATAGCCGTCGTCGGCCACCGCCGGGCTCTGGAACAGGTCGTTGCCGTATTGGCTGCGCACCTTCGTCTCCGCCCCGGTGGCGGGATCGATGTGCCACAGCTCCAGCGGCTCGCCGCCGTCGATGGTGCCGGCGGCGCCGTCGGCGGTGCGCAGCGCGTACGCGGCGTTCGGATCGCTCAGAAGCGCCTGGTTCGCCGCGCCCTTCCCATAACCGTTGCTGACGATGAAGAAGCCGATCTGGTCCCCCGCCTGCAACGGCAGCGCGACGCTGCTCTCGCCGCGGATGAGATCGCCGCCGCTGCCCTGGGCGGAGGCGTTGGGGAACAGGATCGACACATCGGTGATCTCGCCCGTCTCGGCGATCCGGTAGACGCCGAGCGTGTTGCGGAAGCCCGCCCCTTCGTCGAGGAAGGTGACGGATCCGGCGTAGTCCTCGGCGATGGTGAAGGCGCCCATGGACACCAGGCTGGGGCCGCCGCCGCCGTACAGGATATCGGCGCCGCGATCACCGCTGATGCGGTCGTCGCCGGCGCCGCCATAGATCAGGTCGCCGCCACTGTTGCCGGACAGCGTGTCGTCTCCGGTCACGCCGGACATCAGATCGGCGCGGCGGCTGCCCGACATGGTGTCGGACGCCGCTGTGCCGATCCGGGGAGTGTAGATGGCTTCGTCACCCGCGCCCTCGGGCGCGGCAACGACGGTGCCCTGCTGGGCCGTCATGGTTCTGGTTCCTTGTCAGTATGGGGTCAGTTTGGGTGGGTCCGCCGGATCTGCGGCGGATGCCGGCCGGGCGGCGGGGGCCGCCGCCCGGCCACCGATCACCAGCCGATGCCGTGGTAATCCCGGTCGGCGGGCAGGTCGGGGAACAGGCGGACCAGGTCGACCAGCGCCGTTCCCTCCGGCCGCCGGGCCGCCGCGGCCGCGTAGCCGTGGGCGTTGTGCGACACCACCAGGACATCGCAGTCGCCGCCCACCGCGTCGGCCGACGCCGCCATGACCTGCGGCAGCGCCGAGACGGCGGCCCGCAGGTCCGGCCGGGCGTGCTGCATGTAGGCGAAATGGACTTCCAGGTCGCCGTCGGCCGGCAGGTTCGGATCGAAGATCCGCACCGACAGGCCCCGCGCCAGGCAGGCGGCCACCAGGTCCAGCGTCGGGCTTTCGCGCAGGTCGTCGGTGTCGGGCTTGAAGGTGATGCCCAGGAAGCCGACACGCCGTCCGCCGGTGCGCTCGATCATGTCCAGGGCGCTCTGGACATGCGCGTTGTTGGTGTCGAT
>JANQGL010000274.1 GCA_028277325.1 Magnetospira sp. | reverse complement strand
GAAATCACCGGCCATCCCCTGGATGAGGTCGACAAGGCGGCCCGTTCCCGCGTCCGGCCTGGCTGGGCGGCTGCACGGCCCGGCAGGTGTCGCAGAACGGGGCCGTCGCCGCCACCGGTCCGCCGCAGGACCAGCAGGGCCGGACGCGGGAACGGGCCGCCTTGTCGACCTCATCCAGGGGATGGCCGGTGATTTCGCTATCCATGTCGGTCGCTTTCCATGCCGACGGACGGCCGCCGGCGCGGCCGGCCGCCGCGACGACGCGAGTCGAGGGTCACACGTGGAAGGATTCGCCGCAGCCGCAACGTCCCTTTTCGTTGGGATTGCGGAACACGAAGCCCGATTGGAGCTTTTCGTCCAAGTAATCCATTTCGGTCCCGAAGATGAACATCGACGCCTTGGGATCGATCATCACGGTGACGCCGTGGCTTTCCACCACCTCGTCGAACGCGTTCTTCTCATCGGCGAACTCCAGGGTGTAGGACATGCCCGAACATCCCTTGGTCCGCACCCCGATGCGGACGCCGGCCGACGGTTTGCCGCGTTGCGCCAACAGGGCCTTGACCCGTTCGGCGGCGGCTTCGGTGATCGTGATCGGTTGCATCTGTGTCATGCGTCGAATTCCCCTCCGACTCCCGGCCGGCCGGACCGCCGCCTATTCGGCGGCCTTGGTGCCGGTCGCGCCGGTCTTCGACTGATAATCGCTGATCGCCGCCTTGATAGCATCCTCGGCCAGCACCGAGCAATGGATCTTGACCGGCGGCAGGGCCAGTTCCTCGGCGATCGCCGTATTCTTGATCTCCGAGGCCTCGGCCAGGGTCTTGCCCTTCACCCATTCGGTGACCAGCGAACTGGACGCGATCGCCGAACCGCAGCCGAAGGTCTTGAACTTGGCGTCCTCGATGACGCCTTCCGGGCTCACCTTGATCTGCAGCTTCATCACGTCGCCGCAGGCCGGGGCGCCGACCAGCCCGGTGCCGACCGCGCCGTCGTCCTTGTCCAGAGCCCCCACGTTGCGCGGGTTCTCGTAATGGTCGATGACCTTGTCGCTGTATGCCATGCGATGTCTCCGTTGTCCTGTCGTTGGCCCCTGATCCGCTCAGTGCTCGGCCCATTGAATGGATTTGAGGTCGACGCCCTCCTGCGCCATCTCCCACAGCGGGCTCATCTCGCGCAGCCGCGTCACCTCGCGCACGATCACCTCGGTCGCGTGGTCGACCTCGTCCTCGGTGGTGAAGCGGCCGATGCCGATGCGCAGGCTGGTATGCGCCAGTTCCTCGTCCACCCCGAGGGCGCGCAGCACGTAGGACGGCTCCAGGGAGGCCGAGGTGCAGGCCGAGCCCGACGACACCGCCAGGTCCTTGATCCCCATCATCAGCCCCTCGCCTTCCACGTAGGCGAAGGAGAGGTTCAGGTTGCCGGGGATGCGCCTTTGCAGGTCGCCGTTGAGGTAGACCTCCGGACAGGAGTCCATGATCCGGGCGTAGAACCGGTCGCGCAGCATCTTCAGGCGCTCCGCCTCGGCGGCCATTTCCCGGCCGGCGATCTCGCAGGCCTTGCCGAGGCCGACGCAGAGCGGCGTCGGCAGAGTGCCGGAACGCATGCCGCGTTCCTGGCCGCCGCCGTTGATCAGCGCCTCCAGGCGGACCCGCGGGCGGCGCCGCACGAACAGCGCGCCGATGCCCATCGGGCCGTAGATCTTGTGGCCCGAGACGCTCATCAGGTCGATGTTCATGGCGTTGACGTCGAGCGGGATCTTGCCCACCGCCTGCGCGCCGTCGGTGTGGAAGAACACCTTGCGCGACCGGCACAGGGCGCCGATCTCGGCCAGCGGCTGAATCACCCCGATCTCGTTGTTGACCCCCATCACCGACACCAGCACCGTGTCGTCGCGGATCGCCGCCGCCAGGTCGTCCAGGTCGATCAGGCCGTTCGGCCGGACCGGCAGGTAGGTCACCTCGAAGCCCTCCTGCTCCAGGTGGCGGCAGGTATCGAGGACGCACTTGTGCTCGGTCACCGCGGTGACGATGTGGCGCTTCTTCTCCCTGTAGAAGTGGGCCACGCCCTTGATCGCCGTGTTGTTGGCCTCGGTGGCCCCGGAGGTGAAGAGGATCTCGCGCGGGTCGGCGCCGATCAGGTCGGCGATCCGCTTGCGCGCGGCGTCCACCGCCGCCTCGGCCCGCCACCCGTAGACATGGTTGCGGGAATGCGGGTTTCCGAAACTGTCATGGAACCACGGCAGCATCGCCTCGACGACCCGCGGGTCGGTCGGCGTCGTCGCCTGATAGTCCAGGTAGATCGGAAGCTTCAGGGTCTCGGTCATGTCGTTTCGACTCCTTCGGACGCGGCCTCTCCGGCATCCGCGCGTGCGACGTTGCGGCCTCGTTCGGCGGTCGGCCCCGCCTACTGGGCGGCGCTCAGAAGCTGTTCCGCCTCGCGGGGTTCCGCCGCGCCGCGCAGGAACACCCCGCTGGTGCCGAGGATCTCGCTGCGGCAGATGGCGTCGAGGGACACCGAACTCAAGTACAGATAGATCTGGTTGCTGAGCTCTTCCCAAAGATCGTGCGTCAGGCAGCGCGCCTTGTTGTGGCGACAGCCGGCCGGCGAGCCCGGCTTGCAGCGGGTCGCCTTGATCGGTTCGTCGACCGCCATGATGATGTCGGAGACCCGGACGTCGGTGGCCGGCCGCGACAGCAGATAGCCGCCGCCCGGGCCGCGGACGCTTTTCACCAGGCCGCCCTTGCGCAGGCGCCCGAACAGCTGCTCCAGGTAGGACAGGGAGATTTCCTGGCGCTCCGCGATATCGGCCAACGGCACCGGGTTGCCCCGGTTGTGAAACGCCAGATCGACCATCGCCATGACGGCGTACCGTCCCTTGGTGCTCAGCCTCACGTCAACTCTCCTTCCAATCTCAATCGCGCAGGGCGATGACGTTACGATGCGACGTCTCGTCGGCGTCTCCGCCGACGACCGGCGGCGGCGCCGGACGCCGCTCCAATTCACGCTCCAACTCCTCCACGCGGCCAAGCAACGCCGCGACCTGGCCCCGCAGGCCCTCGACCGTGCGCAGGACCG
>JANQGL010000411.1 GCA_028277325.1 Magnetospira sp. | reverse complement strand
CGCCTGACGGGCCATCGCGCCGACCGGCACCAGGCGCTCCTTGCCGCCCTTGCCGCGCACCGTCAGCACCCGGCCGTCACGGCCCAGCGCGGCCAGCGGCAGGCCGACCAGTTCCGACACCCGCAGGCCGCCGGCGTAGAGGATCTCCAGCATCGCAACCAGGCGGCGGCCGTCCGCGCCGTCGCGCCGCCGCGCCGCCGCCAGCAGGCGCTCGACCTCGGATTCGCTCAGGTACTTGGGCAGCGGCCGGCCGAGGCGCGGTCCGTCGACGGCATCGCAGGGGTCGTCCGGACGCCGCCGCTCGGCCTTCAGGAAGCCGAAGAACTGGCGCAGCGCCGACAGCCGGCGGGCGGCGGTGCGCGGCGCCATGCCGAGGTCGTCGAGCCGCGCCAGATAGGCCCGCAGGTGGTCGGGGCCGGCGTCCTCCGGGGCGATGCCGCGCGGCCGCAGGAAGTCCGAGAAGTCCGCCAGGTCGCGGCGATAGGACTCGACCGTGTTGGGCGCCGCGCCGCGTTCGGCGGCCAGCATGTCGAGGAACAGGTGAACCGGCCGCGACAGCGGCGGACGCGGGGCCGGCGGCCGCCCTCTCACAGGCGCCTCGCCACCGCCGCCTCGACGGCGACGGCCCGCGCGGCATCCTCCAGGCCGACCGCCGCGAAGGCCCGGACCAGATGCGCCAGGGCCAGCGGCGGGGCCGCGTCCGGGCCGCCGCGTCCCAGCAGGAGCAGGCCGTACAGGGCCGTCTCGCCGCGCCGCCTGGCGCGCGCCGCGCGCTGCATCCCGATCCAGGCGACGCGGTTGCTCGGAGCCGCGTCCGGCGCCACGCGGCGGTCGAGCAGATCGAGCCACCAGGCATCGGGGATGGTCTCGCCGGCCGCGTCGAGCAACGCGAAGGCGAGCGTCCGCCGGGCCGCCAGGGCGGCCGCGTCGGGATCCTCCCCGGCCAGGGCGCGCCAGCGCGCGAGATCGGCCGTCCGCCAGCCCCGCGCGAGACCGCCGCCGGCCAGGCGGGCGAGCGGCATCAGGCGGGCCAGGTCGTCGGCCGCCGCCGTGTCGACCCGCGCCGCGCCGCGCAGCATGCGCAGCCAGGGCAGGGCGCGGTCGCCGGCCCCGGCCACCAGATAGGCGCGCACCGCGTGCGGCACGAACCACGCCAGGTCGGCGGTCGGCTTGAGGTCGTCCAGCAGCGGCAGGACGAGGCGCGCCGTCTGGGCCTGCCGGGCCGGCGTGTCGGCGGGTTCCAGCCCGGCCGCCAGCGCCTCGGCCCGCGCCGCCGGGATGTCCTGGCGCGCGGCGACCCGCAACAGCAGGGCCAGTCCCTGCGGGCCGGCGAGACGCCCCGGATCGGCCAGCGCCCCGTCCAGCTCCTCCGCCGTGAAGGTCACCTCGCCGTAGAGACTGCGCAGCCGCGCGGTCGGCAGGGCGCCCGCCGCCTCCGCCTTCTCGGCCGCGTCGAGACGCGCCGGCAGGGTCATCCCGGCGTCCTCGGCGATCAGGCGCAGCACCCCGGGATCGGCGTGGTCGGCCAGCCGTTCCGGAAGCCGCAGGCCGGCCATGCGGGCCATCGCCAGGTGCACCGGCCGGGCGTTGTCCGGCAGTCCGGCCGGTGCCGCCGGATCGCCGGCCGACAGGGCGTCGACCAGGGCGAAGAACGCCGGGTCGTCGGCCGCGTCCTCGCGCAGCAGCGACACCGTGAACGCCGCCTTGTCCGGCTCGCCGGCCAGGAACTGGCAGAACGCCAGGAGCTTCTGCCAGCCCGGATCGAACGCCGGACCGGCGGTGCGCTCGGCGGCCAGGGCGCAGGCCCGCGGCGCCTGCCCGCCCAACAGCAACGCCTCGGCCTCGGCGCGGTCCGGGTCGTCGCCGTCGCCGCGCAGGTCGAGCAGCGCGATGGCCGCCGCCGCGTCGCCGAGGCGCAACGCGGCGCGCACCCGGGCGCCGACGAAGTCGCCGTCCCCGGGGCGACCGCGCGGCGCCCGGGCGGCGGTCAGCAGCAGACGCCGCATCAGGTCGCGCAGGGCCGGCGAGGCGCTGTCGGTCGGCAGCCGGTCGATCAGGCGGACCACGGTCGCCCGCCCGGACCCGTCCCAAAGGTCGGCGCCGAAGCCGCCCGAGCCGGCGGCCAGCAGCCCCACCGACTCCGGATTGGGTCCGGCGAGGCTCTGCGCCTCGATCCCCGACCGGACGTCGACCGAGGGTGCCGCCGGAGGGGTCCCGCCGGCGGCCGGTTCGGGCGGCACCAGGCGGATCGGCCCCTCGCCCCGCACGCCATCCAGCGACAGGGTCAGGGCGAACGCGGCGGCGGCCAGCCCCGCGACGAGCCGGTCAGCGCGGAAAACGGTCATCGGGAATCACCCGCTCCACCTTGCTGACCGGTGCCGGGATGTCCCAGGTGGCCAGGAACACACCGCCGGCGGCGGCGATCAGCAGCAACAGGATCAGCAGAAACTTCGTCAACCCACGCATCGGGCAGGTCTCCCGCTGTGGTCGATTCGGGTCGCGGGCCGCCGCCCCGCCTGCACAAATCCGGCGGACTGTGCTAGGTAGTGGCCCACCATGGCAATTCGGCGGCAGTGTATCGACCCGCCGGAGCCCTTTCAACGTCGCGGAGAAGACGGCCCTCGATGACGGAATTCCCGCCCGACGACCCCCACGCCCTGCTGCGCGACCGCCTCGGCGACCGGCCGGTCGTGCTGGTCGGCCTGATGGGGTCCGGAAAGTCGAGCATCGGGCGGCGCCTGGCGGGACGCCTGGACCTGCCGTTCGTGGACGCCGACGGCGAAATCGAGAAAGCCGCCGGGCGCACCGTCTCGGACCTGTTCGCGCAGTTCGGCGAACAGGCGTTCCGCGACGGCGAGCGGCGGGTCATCCAGCGCCTGCTCGACGAGGGTCCGGCGGTGCTGGCGACCGGCGGCGGCGCCTACATCGACCCGCGAACCCGCGACTCCGTCAAACGGCGGGCGGTCAGCCTGTGGCTGCGCGCCGAACTCGACGTCCTGGTCGACCGGACGGCGCGCCGCGATACCCGGCCCCTGCTCAAGGACGGCGACCCGCGGACCATCCTGAGCGACCTCATCGACCGCCGCTACCCGATCTACGCCGAGGCCGACATGGTGATTGACACCGGACGCGAAACCCCCGACATCACCACCGACCGCGCGCTCGACGCGCTGATCCGCCACCTCGATCCGCGACCCGCCACGGAGACTCCGCCCTCATGAGCCCAGACCTGCTGCGCGTCGACCTCGGACCGCGTTCCTACGACATCGTGGTCGGCCACGGCCTGCTCGACGCGGCGGGCCCGCCGGTGGCGCCGGTGGTGGACGGCAAGCGCGCCGTGATCGTCGCCGATTCCAACACCGGGCCGCTGTTCGCCGGGCGTCTCGCGGCGTCGCTGGACGCGGCCGGCGTGACCACCGAGACCATCGTTCTGCCGGCCGGCGAGGGCACCAAGGATTTCGCGCACCTGGAACGGCTGGTCGACGACCTGCTGGCCCGCCGGGTCGAGCGCCGCACCACCCTGGTCGCGCTGGGCGGCGGGGTGGTCGGCGATCTGGTCGGGTTCGCCGCCGCGATCACCCTGCGCGGCCTGCCGTTCATTCAGGTGCCGACCACCCTGCTGGCGCAGGTGGACAGCTCGGTCGGCGGCAAGACCGGAATCAACACCCGGCGCGGCAAGAACCTGGTCGGCGCGTTCCACCAGCCGCGCCTGGTGCTGGTTCCGGTCTTGCCGCCGACCGGGCTGTCCACCTGCGCCAGCAGGGGGGTCGGCACCTGAATGAACGGCAGGCCCC
>JANQGL010000207.1 GCA_028277325.1 Magnetospira sp. | reverse complement strand
TGAAGCGGCAGTTCACCGGGGTGTTCGCCCGCCACTGGGTGGAGCCGCTGGCCCGGGTGCTCGGCAACCTGGGCCTCACCCGGGCCTGGGTGGTGCATGGCGCCGACGGCCTGGACGAAATGACCACCACCGGCCCGACCCACGTGGCCGAGTACCGCGACGGAGAGGTGTCCACTTTCGACGTCACCCCGGAGGAGGCCGGCCTGCCGCGCGCCCGCCCGGAGGACCTGGTGGGCGGCGACCCGGCAACCAACGCCCAGGCCATCCGCGACCTGCTGGCCGCCCGCCCGGGCCCCTATCGCGACATCGTCCTGATGAACGCCGCCGGCGCGCTGATCGTCGCCGGCAAGGCGGACAGCCTGCAGGACGGGGCGGCCCTGGCGGCGGCCTGCATCGACGACGGCCGGGCCCGGGCGGCGCTGGACAAACTGGTCGCGATCACCAATGGCTGACGTCCTGGCCCGCATCTGCGCCGACAAGCGCGACCACGTGGCGGCGCGCAAGGCGGCCCGGCCCCTGGCCGATCTGGAAGCGCGGGCCCGCGCGGCGCCGCCGGTGCGCGGCTTCGCCGCCGCCCTGACCCGGTCCGTCCAACATGGACGGCCGGCGCTGATCGCAGAAATCAAGAAAGCGTCGCCCTCCAAAGGATTGATTCGGGAAGATTTCGATCCCCCCGCCCTGGCCCGGGCCTATGCCGCCGGCGGCGCCAGCTGCCTTTCGGTGCTGACCGACGCGCCCTATTTCCAGGGCGCCGATTCCGACCTCGCCGAGGCCCGCGCGGCGGTCGACCTGCCGGTGCTGCGCAAGGACTTCATGCTCGATCCCTATCAGGCGGTGGAGGCGCGCGCCCTCGGCGCCGACTGCATCCTGCTCATCATGGCGGCGCTCGACGACGCCCGGGCGACCGAGCTCGCGGCCGCCGCCGGCGACTGGGGGATGGATGTGCTCATCGAGGTGCACGACGCCGCCGAGCTCGCGCGGGCGCTCAAGTTGGACAGCCGTCTGATCGGCATCAACAACCGCAATCTCAAGACGTTGCAGATCGACCTTGAGACCACGCGAACGCTCGCCCCTCAAGTGCCGGCGGAGCGTGACGTGGTCTGCGAAAGCGGCCTTTACGGCCCGGCCGACCTGCGCCGGATGAGCGCCGTCGGGGTGGGCCGGTTCCTGGTCGGGGAATCCCTGATGCGGCAGGCCGACGTCGCCGCCGCGACCCGCGCCCTGCTGGCGCCGCCGGAGGCCGCCTGAGCCATGGCCGGGCCGAGCCATTTCGACGACGAGGGCAACGCCCGGATGGCGGACGTGTCCGGGAAGGCGTCGACGGTCCGCACCGCCACCGCGCGCGGCCGCGTCCTGGTGTCGGCCGACACCATGGCGCGGATCCGCGACGGCACCCTCGGCAAGGGGGACGTGCTCGCGGTGGCCCGGGTGGCCGGCATCCAGGCCGCCAAGCGGACGCCGGACCTGATTCCGCTGTGCCATCCCCTGCCCCTCGACGCGGTCGCGGTCGACCTCAGCCTCGATCCGGCCGACAACGCGGTGGATGTCGCCGCCACCTGCCGCCTGCATGGCCGCACGGGGGTCGAGATGGAGGCCCTGACGGCGGTCGGCGTGGCCGCCCTGACGGTCTACGACATGTGCAAGTCGGCCGACCGGACGATCCGCATCACCGATATCCGGCTGGTCGCCAAATCCGGCGGCAGGTCCGGCGGGTTCAGGGCGGAATGAGATGATCTCGGTCGGCGAGGCGCAGGAGGAAATCCTTTCCGGAATCGAAATACTTCCGGCCGAAGCGGTACCGGTCCTCGACGTCCGCGGGCGAACCTTGGCCGAGGACGTGGCGGCGCGCCGCACCCAGCCGCCGGTCGACGTCTCGGCGACCGACGGCTACGCGGTCCGCGCGGCCGACGTGGCCGACATTTCCTCGCGTCTGACCTGCCTGGGCGAAACGCCGACCGGCGGCGCCGTGGCGGGATGGATCGCCGAGCGTGAATGCGTCGAGGTGGCGGCCGGCGGGCCCCTGCCGCCCGGTGCCGACGCGGTGGTGCCGGAAATCGACGTGGCGCGCGACGGCGCACGGGTGGTGGTCAAGGAGCCGGCGCGGAGCGGCGAGAACGTGCGGCGGACCGGCATGGATTTCACCGAGGGCCGGGTGCTGCTCCGCCCGGGCCGTCTCCTGGC
>JANQGL010000397.1 GCA_028277325.1 Magnetospira sp. | reverse complement strand
CGGTCGGCCGACCACCCGTTCCACCGACCGGATCACCTCGCGCACCGAATAGCCGTGCCCGACGCCGAGGTTGAAGCGCAGCGCCGCGTCGCGGGTGTCCAGGACGTCGAGGGCGCGGACGTGGGCGTCGGCCAGGTCCTCGACGTGGATGTAGTCGCGGATGCAGGTTCCGTCGGGCGTCGGATAGTCGTCGCCGAACACCCGGATCGGTTTCCCGGGATCGGTCATGGCGCGCAGGACCAGGGGGATGAGGTGCGTCTCCGGGTCGTGCGCCTCGCCGATCTCGGCCTCGGCGTCGGCCCCGGCGGCGTTGAAATAGCGCAGCGACACCGAGCGCAGGCCGTAGGCGGCATGATAGTCGGCGAGGGCGCGTTCCAGGGTCGTCTTGGTGACGCCGTAGGGGTTGATCGGGGCGAGCGGCGCGGTCTCCGGGATCGGGTTCGCCGACGGCGTGCCGTAGACGGCGGCGGTCGAGGAGAAGACGATGCCGGAGACCCCGGCGCGGCGCGCCGCCTCCAGCAGCGACAGGGTGCCGACCACGTTGTTGCGGTAGTAGTCGCCCGGCCTGGCGACCGACTCGCCGACCTGCGACCAGGCGGCGAAATGGATGATGCGGTCGATCCCGTGGGCCCGCAGCACCGCCTCGACGCGCCTGCCGTCGAGCAGGTCGCCCTCCTCCAGCGGTCCCCACTTCACGGCCCAGGCGAATCCGGTCGACAGGTTGTCGAACGTCACCGGCCGGTGACCGACCGCGGCGAGTCGCTTGCAGACGTGGCTGCCGATGTATCCGGCGCCGCCGGTGACGAGGATGTTGGACATGGGAATGCCTTGCGTGAGGGGCGGTCAGTAGTAGGCCTTGCGCTGGCCCTCCACCTTGTTCAGGACGACGCCGACCAGGGTTTCCTTGTCGATCATGCTCATGCAGTTCTCGATTTCCGACTTGGTGGTCAGGCCGGCCGCGACGATCAGAAGAACGCAGTCCACCTGGGGCAGGAAGGCGATGGTGTCGTCCGAAACCAGCAACGGCGGGACGTCGTAGATGACGATACGTGACTCGTAGCGGTGCTTGAGGTCGTGGGTGGCGCGGCGGATCTTGCTCGACGACAGGACCTCCGCCGCGTTGGCGTAGCCGCGCCGGTTGGGCAGGATGACCAGACGCTGGAACCCCGGATTGACGAAGGTGTCCTGGATCTCCGCCGTGCCGTCGATGAAGTCCGACAGCATCACGTCGGCCTCGATTCCGAAGTAGTCGGCGACGCGCGGGCGCCGCAGGTCGAAGTCGACCAGCAACGCGGTGCGGCTGGTCTGCTGGGAGATGCTGGCCGCCAGGTTGCAGGCGGTCACCGTCTTGCCGCAGCGCGGGGTGGGCGAGGTGATGGCGATGGTGTTCCAGTTCTTCTCCTGCATTCTCGACAACACCTGGGTGCGCAGCAGATCGAACGCGAAGGTGTTGGGATCGTTCTTGTTGAAGGCGAGGATGCGGTTGTCCTCCAGGTGGTCGAGATCGACCTTGCGGATGCCGGTCTCCTGATAGGCGATCGACGACAGGTCACCCGGATCCTCCTCGCGCGGGCCGCCCTTGCCGGGAACCCAGTGGCTGCGGTTGGACGGCATTGCCTCGGCTTGGGAGTCCTTGGCTTTCTGGATCGCCTTTTTTATTCGTTCCATGGGCTTTCGAGGCCTCCATCCACTAGGACAGGCGGATCATCACTTTCAAGATGAGAAGGTCGAGCGGCATATAGAAAAGATGGACGCCGAGAACGCCGGCCGCCAGCGCCACCAGAGACAGGATGGCGAGCAGGATCAGGTTGCGCTTGCGGCGCCGGCGCTGGCGTCGCGTCACGATGTAGGGGATCGACACCAGGGGCGGCCTGCGGAGCACCGAGGTGAGGCCGGACGGGCCGCGGATGCTCTGGTCGAGCATCTCCATCACCACGACCCCGCCGCCGCCGGCCGCCATCGACAACGCCACGCCCATGGCGATCAGCTTCTGGCGGTTCGGCTTGGATGGCTTTTCCGGCACCACCGGCGGCTCGATGAGCGAGAACCGTTCCGCCTTGTTCTCTTCCTCGAGGCTTTCCGCCAGCTGGGCCGACATCTGCTTGGCCCGCACCTCGTCGTATTTCCGGCGCGCGTTTTCCAGGTCGCGGGCCAGGATCTGCAGGCCGCGTTCCACCTGCGGGGTCCGCAGGACCGCCGCCTGAAGCTCCTCAAGCCGCTGGCTCGTTTCGACCTTCTGCTGTCCGTAGGCCTTGATTCGGCTTTCCACGGCACGGATCTTGGCCTGGACCTGGGCGACCATCGGATCGTCGTCGACGGGGGACTCCGCCGCCGCCGCGGAGTCGGCGGGGCGCTCCGAGGCCCGCGGGCTCGGCAGGGAGTCGATTTCGGACTGGAGTTCGGCAATCTGGCCGTTGACCCGGACCACGTCGGGATGCTGCTCCGAATAGCGGTTGAGGAGCTCCCGGTGCTGATCCTCCAGCTCCGCGAGGTTGCGTTCCAGATCGGCCCGCACCGAGGCCGGGTCGACTTCCTTGCGCAGGCTTTCGACCCGCCGCTGAACCGCCTTCACGTCCGGATGCAAATCGCCGTAGGTGGCCCGAAGCTGGGTCAGTTGAAGCTGGAGCTTGCTGAGTTGCTGCGCCGGACTGTCGGCCTGTCTCGCGCCCCCCGCGGTGCGCATGGGGACGCCGGATTCGGCCGCCGCGATGGCGGTTCTGAGTTCGATTTCCAGGAACTGCTGCTGTTCCCTGAGGGTCCGGATCTCGCGGTCGATCCCCTTGATCTCCTCGTCCGCGTTGCGCAGCATGTCCATGTGCAGATTGAGGTGTTCGGGAAGGGCGTCCTGGTTTTTCTGCTTGTAGCGGGCGATGGTGCTCTCGATCTCTTCCAGGTTGCGCTGCAGCTTCGTCGCTTCCTGGGCCAGGAACTCGGTGGTTTCGGTCGCCCGTTCGGTGCGCGCCTTGACGTTTTCGTCAAGGAACAAGGTGATGATCTCGTTCACCACCTTGAACGCGGTTTGCGGGTTGTTGTATTCGAACGATACCGTGAACGAGATGGTGGTCGAGCCGGCCCGGCGGTTGCCCTTGGTGTCCGCCTGGAGAATGCGCACCCAGATCGCCTGGCGCATCTCCTCCACTTTTTCGGTACTGGTCAGGCCCTGGTTGCTGTCCTGGAACAGGCGGTATTTGTCGATGATCGCCAGGAGGTTGGCGCGCGTCATCACGCGCTGTTTGATGATGGCGATGCGTTCGTCGGCGTAGCTGGTCACCGTCGACTTGATCAGCGCGTCCGGAATCTGCTGGGATTCGACCAGGATCGTGCCGGTCGCCTGGTAGCTGGGCGGGATCGCGAGGGCGACCGCGACGCTGGCCACCAGCACCAAGGCGAAGGGCGCCAGCAGGTAATAGATCCGCCGCTTGAGGATCGATATGGCGTCGGACAGGGTCAGTTGGTCTTCCATCAGGCGATGCTTTCGCGGTTCACCAGGACCCGCCTACCAGCGCGGCGTCGCCGACAGGCGCAGGACGACCGAGTTTCCTTGCGCCTTTTCCGACGTGCCGGCGGCTTTTCTCTGCCGACGGGTATAGTCCATGCGGAGCGACACATCCTCCCGCACCTGATAGCTGAGGCCGCTCGTCAGGGTGGCGTTCAATGTGGAGTTGCCGCCGCTGGACGAGCGGCCCCAGGACCCGCCCAGGGACCACGTCCAGGTTTCGTCGAGCGGCTGGGTGTAGCTGAAGCCCAGACGGTCGTTCTTGTTCAGCCCGCCCACGCTGCTCGGGTCCAGGCTGCGCGATCCGGTCAGGGACAGGGTCGAGAACTCGAACGCCTGGGTCACGCTGAGACTGGCGTTCCAGCCTTCCTTGGCGTTCGGAATGAACTTCGTGCGATTGAGGCGGAACGAATAGTCGGCGTCGATGCTCAGGGTGTCCGAATACTGATAGGCGACGCCGGCGCCCAGGGCATAGGTGTTGCTGCCCGACGCGGTGCCGGAGAGCGGGGCGTACTTCCGGAACGACGCGGTGGTCGAAACCCGCAGGTCTTCGAGGATCTGCTCGGACAACGACAGGCTGGCGCTTTGGGTCTTGCTGGCCACGAAGCCGCCGCCCCCGCTGAAGGTGCTGCGGCGCTGGCTGCCGGACAGGCTGAACTGCGTGGTCTCGGACAGGGCTTGAATCCAGGACAGGTCCAGGCTGAGGTTGCGGCGGGTCGATTGCGTCGTCACGTCGCCCGAATCCTCGAGTTCCTCGACCGTCTGGGTGCTCGACTGGCTCAGCCCGAACCCGGCGCTGACCGATCCGCTGTCGCTGTAATAGACGGTTTCGTCGATGCGCAGGCTGGGGCTTCGCTGTTCGCCCACCGTTCCCAGGTCGTTGCTGGTCCCGAACACGACGCCGAGGTCCACCCGAAGGCTGGCCAGGTCGCTGTCTCGCGCGATGTTGAGGCCGGGGCTCACGAGGGTCTGCAGAACCTCCCGCTCGGCGTCCTCGGTCAGCGCCATCGTCCAGTTGTCGGAGTAGGTGGTCGAGATCGACGACGGGAAGCTGACCGACCAGTCGGCGGCGCCGGCCGCCGTGCCGGCGACAAGCACCGGCACCAACGCCCCGAGCGCCGCGATCCGCCGGATCGCGGCGCCGTCGCGCCGTGGGAGTCGGTGACGCCTGTCCGATGCCCTGTCCGCCCGCATGGGGC
>JANQGL010000471.1 GCA_028277325.1 Magnetospira sp. | reverse complement strand
GCGTTGGCGATGTCGGAGAAGGTGGCGGTGCCCTTGTCGGCGGCGACCACCAGATAGGGATCGTCGGCGTCGTGGCGGATCACGTCGGACGGCGCCACCACGTCGTCGCCGACCCGGTTGTCGGTCAGGTCGAGCAGGCCGCGGATGAAGGTGCGGTAGCAGGCGACGCCCTCGTCCAGCAGCGCCTGCCGGTCGCCGCCCGGCGGCGGCCGCTTGACCACGAAGCCGCCCTTCGACCCGACCGGCACGATGACCGCGTTCTTGACCTGCTGCGCCTTCATGAGGCCGAGGATCTCGGTCCGGAAGTCCTCCAGGCGGTCCGACCAGCGCAGGCCGCCGCGCGCCACCGGGCCGCCGCGCAGATGGATGCCCTCGACGCGCGGCGCGTAGACGAAGATTTCCCGCCACGGGCGCGGCAGCGGCAGGTCGTCGAGGGCCTGGCTGTTCAGTTTGAACGACAGGTAGGGCTTCGGCTCGCAATCCGCCGCCGGCTGGTAGAAATTGGTCCTGAGGGTGCTGTCGACCAGATTCACGAAACGCTTCAGGATGCGGTCCTCGTCGGCGCTGGCCACCGAATCCAGGCGCTGCGCGATCTGCTCGTGCAGCGCCTCGATGGCGGCGTCGCGGTCGGGCTCGCGGGCCGGGTCGAAGCGGGCCTGGAACAGCCGCACGATCAGCCGGGTGATCTCCGGGTTGCGGTTCAGGGTGTGTTCCATGTAGGCCTGGGAGAACGGGATCGCCGCCTGGCGCAGGTATCTGCAATAGGCGCGCAGGACCGCCACCTGCCGCCAGCCGAGGCCGGCGGCGAGCACCAGGGCATTGAAGCCGTCGCTCTCGGCGCCGCCGTCCCAGACCCGGCGGAACGCCTCCTTGAACGGCTCGCGCAGGGCGCCCAGGTCGATCTCGCGGCCGTCACGGCTGCGCAGCCCGAAATCGTGAATCATCACCGGATCGTCGCCGTCGGCCGGCCGGACCGCGAACGGCACCTCGTCGATCACCCGGAATCCCATGTGTTCGAGGATCGGCAGGGCATCGGACAGCGGCACCGCGCCGTCGCGGTGATAGATCTTCAGGCGCACCCGGTCGGCCGGCGCGGTGATCGGCCGATAGAGGGTGGTCACCAGGCCGGCGTCGCCGCGCGCCTGCTCCAGGCGCTCGATGTCGGTGACCGCGGCGTCGGCCGAGAACAGGTCGCTGTAGCCGGGCGGGAACGCGGTGCCGTAGCGGGCGAACAGGCGCAGCCCCTTTTCCTCGCCCAGGGCCTCGGTCAGGGCGTGGCGCAGGTGGTCGGGCCAGGCCCGCGCGGCGTCGACGACCTGCCGTTCCACCGCCGCCACGTCGGCCATCGCGGCGTTGTCCGGGTCGGTGCGCAGGATCACGTGGAGGCGGGCCAGGGGCGCGTCGTTGATCTGGATGTAATAGGCGCTCACCTCGCCCTCGAAGGCGTCGACCAGGATGTCCTGGATGCGCAGCCTGAGGGCGGTGGCGTAGCGGTCGCGCGGCACGTAGACGAGGCAGGACACGAAGCGCCGGAAATCGTCGCGGCGCACGAACAGGGCGACGCGCGGCCGCTGCTGAAGGCGCACGATGGCCTGGGCGGTGGCCAGCAGATCGGCCTCGCCGATCTGGAACAGTTCGTCGCGCGGAAACGTTTCGAGCACGTTGAGCAGCACCTTGCCGTCGTGGCTGTCGAGCGGCAGGCCGGCCGCGTCCAGCAGGCGGCGCACCTTGCGCGACAGGTAGGGGATGCCGCGCGGACTGCGGTTGTAGGCCGAGGCGGTGAACAGGCCGACGAACACGTGCTGGCCGGCCACCCGGCCGGCGTCGTCGAAATACTTGATGCACAGGCTGTCGGTGTGGACCGTGCGATGCACCGTGGCGCGCAGGTTGGCCTTGGTGACCATCATCAGGTCGGGCCGTTCGACGAAGGTCCGCACCTCGACCGGAATCGGCCGGCCGTCCGCCACCCGGTCGAACACCGGCCGCCCGCCGCGGGTCAGCACGCCCAGCATGCGCGCCGGATCGAGGCGGGTCCGCGGTGCCTCCGGCGGGCCCTCGAACGCGCAGTCCTGATATCCCAGGAAGGTGTAGTTGCCGTCGCCGATCCAGTCCAGGAACTCGCAGACCTCGCCCACCGCCTCCGGCGCGACCGCGGGCGCCGTTTTGACCGACTCGACGACCTCGTCGAGCCGTTGCCGCATCGGCTGCCAGTCGGTCACCGCCGCCCGCACGTCGGCCAGGACGTCCGCGATGCGGGCCTCGAGGCGGGCCAGGGTCGCGGCGTCCGATTGCCGGGTCACCTCCATGTGGACCATGGATTCCGCGAACCGGGCCTCGTCGTCGGCGTTGGCGTCGGCGTCGGCCGGGATGTCCAGCAGCCGGCCGTCGGGATCGCGCGCCACCACCAGCACCGGGTGGACCAGCCGGTGGACTTCCAGGTTGCCGCCGGTCAGGACGGCGCTCATCG
>JANQGL010000444.1 GCA_028277325.1 Magnetospira sp. | reverse complement strand
GCATTATTAAGTATAGCTAAATTGTACGCAAACAGACCCAAGTGAAGTATGAGTGGGGGCCGGCCTGCGCGAGGCCGAGAAGCCGATCGGCTGCTACCTGTTCAGCGGCCCGACCGGGGTCGGCAAGACCGAGGTGGCGCGCCAGCTGGCCAAGACCCTGGGCGTCGAGCTGGTCCGCTTCGACATGTCGGAATACATGGAACGCCACACGGTGTCGCGGCTGATCGGCGCGCCGCCGGGTTACGTGGGCTTCGACCAGGGCGGCCTGTTGACCGACGCGGTGGACCAGCATCCGCACGTGGTGCTGCTGCTCGACGAGATCGAGAAGGCGCATCCGGACCTGTTCAACATCCTGCTGCAGGTGATGGACCACGGCAAGCTCACCGATCACAACGGCAAGTCGGTGGATTTCCGCAACGTGATCCTGATCATGACCACCAACGCCGGGGCCGCCGACATGGCCAGGCCGGCGCTCGGCTTCGCGCGCGAGGAGCGCACCGGCGAGGATACCGAGGCGGTGGAGAGGATGTTCACCCCGGAGTTCCGCAACCGGCTGGACGCGGTGATCCCGTTCGCCAGCCTGCCGCCGGAGGTGGTCGCCAAGGTGGTCGACAAGTTCATCATGGAGCTGGAGGCGCAACTCGGCGACCGCGACGTGCTGATCGACCTGGCCGAGGAGGCGCGCGACTGGCTGACCAAGAAGGGCTACGATCCGCTCTACGGGGCGCGGCCGCTGGCCCGGGTGATCCAGGAGCACGTCAAGAAGCCGCTGGCCGAGGAGCTGCTGTTCGGACGCCTCGCCAAGGGCGGCACGGTGGTGGTCACGGTGGAGGACGGCAAGCTCGTGTTCAGCTATCCCGACGTCCCGAAGCCGCCGGCCACGCGCGGCGAGCCGCAGGTGCCGGCGCTGACCGAGTAGGCGGCGCCGATGTCGGTGGACGGCTCCTCCGTATCCGGACAAGGCCGGGACGGAGGGCCGCCGATGGCGGCGCGGGCGGACCTCCTCGACGATCGGCCGGTCTCACAGGTCGTTCAGGAACCCCGCGATGTCGTCCGGCGTGCCGACCGAGCGGCCGCTCAGGCCCTTGTCGGTTCGCTTGGCCAGCCCCGACAGCACCTTGCCGGCGCCCAGTTCGACCAGCTCGTCGACCCCGGCGTCGCGCATCGCCAGCACGCATTCGCGCCACCGCACCACCCCGGTGACCTGTTCGACCAGCAGCCTGCGGATGGTGTCCGGGTCGCCGACCGGCGCCGCGGTCACGTTGGCCACCACCGGCACCGCCGGGGCCGCGATGTCCACCCCGGCCAGGGCCTCGGCCATCGCCTCGGCGGCCGGCGCCATCAGGGCGCAATGGAAGGGTGCCGACACCGGCAGCAGGACCGCCCGCTTGGCGCCCCTGCGCTTGGCGATCTCCACCGCCGCCTCGACCGCGGCGCGGGCGCCGCTGACCACCACCTGGCCCGGGGCGTTGTCGTTGGCCGCCTCGCAGACGCCGTCCGCCGCCGCCTCGGCGGCCACCTCGCGGACGGTGTCGAGATCGAGGCCGAGCAGCGCCGCCATCGCGCCCTCGCCCACCGGCACCGCCTTCTGCATCGCCCGGCCGCGCACCTTCAGAAGCCGCGCCGCGTCGGCCAGGGTAAACGCCCCGGCCGCGGTCAGCGCCGAATACTCGCCCAGCGAATGCCCGGCCACCAGGCCGCAGGCACCGGGCAGCGACACCCCGCCCTCGGCGGCGAGCACCCGGACCACCGCCAGACTGACCGCCATCAGGGCCGGCTGCGCGTTCTCGGTGAGGATCAGCCGGTCCTCCGGGCCCTCGAACATCAGGCCCGACAGGTCCTGGCCCAGAGCCTCGTCGACTTCCGCGAACACCTCGCGCGCCGCGGCGAACGCGTCGGCCAGGTCCTTGCCCATGCCGACCGCCTGCGACCCCTGACCGGGAAAAACGAATGCTCGGGCCATGTTCGGCACCCCCCTGCTGGACCTGCGTCGAATCCGGAAACCGGTTCATAGACGCTTGCCGGCACCGGATCAAGCGCCACGACACCGGCCGGGTCCGGCTGAGGCGCTTGTGACCGCGCTTCCGCGCCCCCGTCTCCCGAATTCGACGAACGGCGAGGCCCGGGGCCGCCCTGCGCGGTCAGTCCTTCTCGCAGTAGGCGAGATAGTTGACGTCCAGGTCGTCGGTGACGTCCCAGCGGTTGGCCAGCGGACGGAAGGTCATGCCCTTCAGTTCGCGGACCGCCACCCCGTGCGGGCGCAGGCCGGCCGCCAGTTCCGACGGCCGCACGAACTTGCGCCAGTCGTGGGTGCCGGCCGGCAGCCAGCGCAGCACGTATTCCGCCCCCACCTTGGCCAGGGCGAGCGATTTCAGGGTCCGGCTGATGGTCGCCACGAACATCACCCCGCCCGGCCTGAGGAGATTCGACGACACCTCCAGGAACAGCCCCAGGTCGGCCACGTGCTCGACGATCTCCATGTTCAGCACCACGTCGTACCGGGCGCCCTCGGCCAGCAGGTCCTCCGGCAGCGCGTTGCGGTAGTCGATGTCGACCCCCGACTGCTCGGCGTGCAGCGAGGCGATGCCGACGTTCTTGGCCGAGGCGTCGATCCCGGTCACCGCGGCCCCGAGGCGGCGCATGGGTTCGCTGAGCAGGCCGCCGCCGCAGCCCACGTCGAGCAGCGCCAGGCCGCCGAGCGGCTGCTCGCCCAGCGGATCGCGCCCGAACCGGGCCGCCACCCGGTCGCGGATGAACGCGATCCGGTTGGGATTGAACTTGTGCAGCGGCGCGAACTTGCCGGTCGGGTCCCACCACGCCTCGGCCATCGCCGTGAAACGGGCGATCTCCTCCGGATTGGCGGTGGTGGCGCCGGCGGGGCTGGCGGCTTCGGTCATCGTGGTCTCTCCCGGATGATGGGGCGCGGCATCGGCCGGTGCGCGCCACGGAAACCCTCGGGCGGACTTGCCACCCGGCATTGCACAGAGTATGTATACGCCGCCGCCGCCCGGCAACGGGTCCGCGGAATTTTTTTGGGATCGGACATGGCCATTATCGTTCAGAAATTCGGCGGAACCTCGGTCGGCGATGTCGAGCGCATCCGCAACGTGGCGCGCAAGGTCAAGGCGGAAGTGGAGGCCGGCAACCGGGTCGCGGTGGTGGTCAGCGCCATGGCCGGGGTGACCAACCAGCTGGTCGCCCACACCCGCGACATCTCCGCCGACGCCGACCCGCGCGAATACGACGTGGTGGTGTCGACCGGCGAGCAGGTGACCACCGGCCTCCTCTCCCTGGCCCTGCACGAGATCGGCGTCGCGGCCCGCTCGTGGCAGGGCTGGCAGCTGCCGATCCGCACCGACGGCGTGCACGCCAAGGCGCGAATCGAGGACATCGCGGCGGACGACCTGACGGCCGCCCTGCTGCGCGGCGAGGTCGCCGTGGTCCCCGGGTTCCAGGGACTGTCGGCCGACGGCCGGATCACCACCTTGGGCCGCGGCGGCTCCGACACCAGCGCCGTCGCCCTCGCCGCCGCGCTGAAGGCCGACCGCTGCGACATCTATACCGACGTGGACGGGGTTTACACAACCGATCCGCGCATCGTTGCCAAGGCCCGGAAGCTTGATAAGATCACCTACGAGGAAATGTTCGAGATGGCCTCCCTGGGGGCCAAGGTGCTGCAGACCCGTTCGGTCGAAATGGCCATGAAACACCGGGTCCGGCTGCAGGTTCGCTCGACCTTCGAGGACCGGCCCGGAACCCTGGTGGTGGATGAGGATGAAATCGTGGAACAGGAACTGGTGAGCGGCATCGCCTACAGCCGCGACGAGGCGAAGGTGACGGTGGCCGGCCTGCAGGACCGCCCCGGCGTCGCCGGCGCGGTGTTCGGTCCGTTGGCCGAGGCCAACATCAACGTCGACATGATCATCCAGAACATCTCGCAGGACGGCAAGACCGCCAACCTGACCTTCACGGTGCCGGAAGGCGAGTTGCGCCGGGCCCTGGACGTCCTGGAGACGCACAAGGCCGGGATGCGTTTCGAGCGCCTGATCGCCAACGCCGATGTGGTGAAGGTCTCGGTGATCGGGGTCGGCATGCGCAGCCATGCCGGCGTCGCCCAGCGCATGTTCCAGGCGCTGGCCGAGAAGGGAATCAACATCCAGGCCATCTCCACCTCGGAAATCAAGATCAGCGTGCTGATCGCCGAGGACTACACCGAGCTTGCCTTGCGCGCCCTGCACACGGCCTACGGACTGGATTCGGATGCCGCATGAACCGATGACCAAGTCCCGCGCCGCCGAACGCCTCGAGGCTCTGTGGGCGCGCGGCCGGTCGTTCCTCGGCACCCGGACGGCGATCCTCGGCGGTGCCATGTCCTGGGTCTCGGAACGCCACCTGGTGGCCGCCATCTCCAACGCCGGCGGGTTCGGGGTGATCGCCTGCGGCTCCATGGGCCCGGGCCCGCTGGACGCCGAGATCGCCGCCACCCGGGCCCTGACCGACAAGCCGTTCGGGGTCAACCTGATCACCCTGCACCCGGAACTCGACACGCTGATCGATGTCTGCATCGCGCACCGGGTCGGCCACGTGGTCCTGGCCGGCGGCCTGCCGCCGGGCGGCGCCATCAAGCGGGTCAAGGACGGCGGCGCCAAGGCGGTCTGCTTCGCCCCGGCCCTGGTCCTGGCGCGCCGTCTGGTCCGCAACGGAGTCGACGCCCTGATCATCGAGGGCACCGAGGCGGGCGGCCACATCGGGCCGGTGGCGACCGGCGTCCTGGCGCAGGAAATCCTGCCCCAGGTGACCGGGGTGCCGGTGTTCGTGGCCGGCGGCATCGGGCGCGGCGAGGCCATGGTCAGCTACCTGGAAATGGGCGCCGCCGGGGTGCAGTTGGGCACCCGGTTCGTGTGCGCCACCGAATCCATCGCGCACCCCAACTTCAAGGCCGCCTTCATCAGGGCCGGCGCCCGCGACGCGGTGCCGACGGTGCAGATCGACCCGCGCATCCCGGTGATTCCGGTGCGCGCCCTGACCAACAAGGGCACCGCCGCCTTCATGGAGATGCAGCGCCAGGTGATCGCGCGGTTCGATGCCGGCGAGATCGACCTCAGGTCGGCGCAATTGGAAATCGAGCATTTCTGGGCCGGCGCCCTGCGCCGCGCGGTGATCGACGGCGACGTGGAATACGGATCGCTGATGGCCGGCCAGAGCGTCGGCCTGGTCACCCGCGAGCAGCCCACCGCCGAAATCATCGACGAATTGGTCTCTCAGGCCCTCGCGGCGCTGGAAAACCGGACCCGGGACGGGGCCTGATCGGATGTCGGTCGACGCCAGCCACACCGGGTCGCGGCGTCTGCTGGCCCGGCTGCGCGACGTCATGGCCGGCGGCGGCTCGGCGCACGACAAGCTCGAACAGGTGGTCACCCTGATCGCCGCCGGCCTGGACGCCCAGGTCTGCTCGATCTACGTGATGCGGGCCGGCGAGGTGCTGGAACTGTTCGCCACCGAGGGCCTGCTGCGCGACGCGGTGCACGTCACCCGGCTCCGGGTCGGCGAGGGCCTGGTCGGCACCATCGCCGCGCATGCCCGGCCGCTGGCCCTGAGCGACGCCCGGAACCACCCGAGTTTCGCGTTCCGGCCGGAAACCGGCGAGGAAATCTACCGGTCCTTTCTCGGCGTGCCGATCCTGCGCGGCGGCCGCGTGATGGGCGTCCTCGCGGTCCAGAACACCGGCCAGCGGGCCTATGTGGACGTCGAGATCGAGACTCTCGAAACGGTCGCCATGGTGCTCGCCGAACTGGTCGCCGGCGGCGAGTTGATCAGCCGCGAGGAAACCCGTCAGATCGACGGCATCGGCATCCTGCCGCTGCGCCTCGACGGCCTCAAGCTGGCGGCCGGGATCGGTATCGGACAGGCCGTCCTGCACCGCCCCAGGATCCAGATCGAGCGCCTGGTGTCGGACGACCCGGACCGCGAGCTGTCGCGCCTCCGGCGGGCGGTCGACGAAATGCACGGGGCGCTCGACAACATGGTCGAAAGCACCGAGGGCGAGCACCGCGACATCCTGGAAACCTACCGGATGATCGCCGAGGACGCCGGCTGGCTGTCGCGCATCGAGGAGGCGGTGGCCACCGGCCTGACCGCCGAGGCGGCGGTGCAGAAGGTGCAGTCCGATCTGCGGGCGCGCATGAACCAGATCAGCGAACCCTATCTGCGGGAACGGGTCCATGACCTGGACGACCTGGCCAACCGCCTGCAGCAATACCTCACCGGAGGGGTGCGGGCGACGGCGGAGATGGACCACGACCACGAGTTCGTGGTGATCGCCCGGTCGATGGGGCCGGCCGAGCTGATGGACTACGACCGCAACCGGATGCGCGGCCTGGTGCTGGAGGAGGGCTCGCCGACCGCGCACGTGACGATCCTCGCCAAGGCTTGCGGGGTGCCGGTGATCGGCCGCGCCCGCGACGCGCTCGACCGCATCGAGACCGGCGACCCGCTGATCGTCGACGGCGATCATGGACAGGTGTTCGTGCGGCCGTCGGAGGACGTTCTGACGGCGTTTCGCGAGGCCGCCGAGGCGCGCCGCCAGCATCAGGTGCAACTGGCCGCCCTGCGCGACCTGCCGGCGGTGACCCGCAACGGGACCCGGATCACCTTGTCGATGAACGCCGGCCTGCTGGCCGACATGAGCCATTTCCGGGATATCGGGGCCGACGGGATCGGCCTCTACCGGACCGAGGTGCCGTTCATGGCCCGCCCCAGCCTGCCCGGGGTCGACGACCAGGCCAACCTGTACGGCCGCGTGCTCGACCTGGCGAACGGCAAGCCGGTGGCGTTCCGGACCCTCGACATCGGCGGCGACAAGCTGCTGCCGTTCTGGGACGCCGGCGACGAAGAGAACCCGGCGATGGGGTGGCGCGCCGTGCGCATGTCGCTGGACCGCCCGGCCCTGTTGCGCCAGCAGGTCCGCGCGTTGATCCGGGCGGCGGCGGCGCGCGAGCTGCGCCTGATGTTCCCGATGGTCAGCGAGGTGGCGGAGCTCGATGCCCTGCGGCGGCTGCTCGACATGGAACTGGAGCGCGCCGCCCGGTTGGACTGGCCGCGGCCCGATCCGTTGCGGGTCGGGGTGATGCTGGAGGTCCCGGCCCTGCTGTTCCAGCTCGACGATCTCCTGCCGCGCATCGATTTCCTGTCGGTCGGCAGCAACGACCTGATCCAGTTCCTGTACGCGGCCGATCGCGGCAACGCGCGGCTGGCCGAGCGCTACGACGTGCTGTCGTCGGCCGGCCTCCGGTTCCTGCGCGACCTGGCGCGACGCTGCGACGCGGCCGGGGTCCCGGTGTCGGTGTGCGGCGAAATGGCGGCCCGGCCGGTCGACGCGATCGCCCTGGTCGGTCTCGGGTTCCGCCACCTTTCGGTGGCCCCCTCGGCGGTGGCGCAGATCAAGGAGACCATCCGCAGCATGCGTCTTGAGCAGGTGTCGCCGTTCCTGGACAACCTCGTCGCCGGCACCAGCAGCAGCCTGAGAAACCAGATCAAGGCGTTCGCGGTCGACCACGACATCGCGATTTGAGCGGGTTTCGTCCCCCGTTTGACGGCCGAAATCACCCGTTTGATCACCCCGATCGGCGATTCCGCGCTTTGGATAAGCCGAATTATTTGCTATTTACGGTCCTTAAAGGTTTACCGAATAGAAGAAAGTCTGGGCTTCATCGCGAACCGCACAGTCAGGATCGGGACACGTCGCACGTGAAGATCAACTCGGAAGACGCACGCGATCAAGGCCAAGGCATCGGCGCCCTTCTCAGGGCCGCGCGCGTGCGCTGTGGCGAGGACCTGCCGGAAGTCGCCCGTGCCCTGCGTATCCGCACGCCCTATCTGGAAGCGATCGAGGACGGCCGCTTCCGGGACCTGCCCGGAACCACCTACGCCACCGGATTCATCCGCTCCTACGCCGAGTATCTGGGTCTGGATTCCGACGAGGTGATCCGCCGCTATCGCGACGAGGTGGGCCCCGGCCGTCAGGCCAACCTGCGCCTGCCGACCCCGGTGCCCGAGCATGGCGTGCCGGGCGGCGCGGTGATCCTGGTCGGTGTCGCGCTGGCCGTGGCGGCCTACGGCGGCTGGTTCGTCGCCTCGTCGCAGAACCGCCCCCTGGTCGACCTGGTGCCGGAGCTCCCCGACCGTCTGGCGGCGCTGCTGCCGGGGCGCGGCGCGGACACCCCGCCGCCACCGCCGGACCCGTCGACGCCGGACGTCCTCGCGGTGCCGCCCGCCCTGCCCCCGATGGCGCTCGAACCGCAAGGCCCGCCGCCTCCGGCCCCTGCCGCCGGGGACATCGGGCCGGCGGTCGAAACGGTCG
>JANQGL010000429.1 GCA_028277325.1 Magnetospira sp. | reverse complement strand
TTCCGCCTGAGGCCGCGAGCCCGACCGATTACGCCGACCCGGTGAGTTCGGGCGGCGCTTCCGCACGGCCGGCGGCGGGCCGCTCCTCCGCGTCGGAGTGCAGCGGCGACGCGATGGCGTGCCCGGCCCGCGACAGGGCGTCGGCCAGGGCCCGGCCCTGCTCGACGGCCATCCGGGCGCCGGCGCGGGGCAGCCAGGCGGACAACAGGAACTGCGCCGCCTCGTCGTCGGTGTCCGACTGCAGGACCGCGAGGACGCAGAGCAGACGCAGTTCGTCGACGCTGAGCTTGCGGCACTTGGGCCTCTGGAACGCGACGGGGGTCGTGCTGGTGGCGTCGACGACCGTCAACAGGCCGACGAACGGAGGGTAGGCGTCGGTGGCGCCGGCCAGGCGGAAGGAATCCCGGATCATGCCGTTGAGCTGGCTTTCGCTGGCCAGGGTCTGGGCATTGGCCTGGACCCACATGCGCGCCGCCCACACGACGAGCTCGCTGCTGAAGGACAGGTCCTGGAACGATTTCGGCGCGACTGGCATGGCGGCAAACCCCTTTTGCGGCGGCACCGGATCCCGCGCCCGCCGATATGCGAATGAATATCTTTCGCAATAAAGGGCATTGCCTCTCCCGTCAACGGGGACGTTGGGCGTTTGGGCGTCGGTAACCCAGACCCGCCGCCGTGGCGCGCGCGGACGTGACTGAACAGGCTGCGCCCAGGAACGCCTTGACACGCCCCATGGAGAAAAGAGTACCGGCATCGATGCGCGGCCGTCAGCAACTTTCCGATCCGATCGAGGGGCGATTGTCCTCGGCGGACGGCCGCGCCGGGCTGATCCGGCCGGCGACGCGACTGACCGTCGAGGAGGCCCTGGAAGCCCAGTCCGCCGACGCGATTGGCCGGGAGTATTACGAACGCGGTGGTGGCGGAGGCGCCTATCGCAACGGCAACCGGACGGGCCGCCTGAAGACGGCGGAGGGCCTGATCGAGTATACGGCGCCGCAGGTGACCGGCGGCGAGGTGCCGTTCCATTCGGCGATCCGCGACCGTCTGAAGGGCCGGACGGCGCGCCGGGGATTTGGCGGTCGAGATGCCGGCCCGAGGTTTGAGCGTGCGCGACATCGAGGATGCCTTCCGGGACGAGAGCGGGCGGTTGCTGCTGTCCAGGACGGCGGTCAGCGAGATCGGCGAGCGGCTGCGGGCGGACTGCCAGGAGTTCGCCGCCCGGGACCTGTCGGAATACGACATCGCCTATCTGTTCGTGGACGGCATCGCCGAGCGCACCCGCCCCCCACACACCATCCTCGCCAACGACGCGGCCCGCCTGGATCAGTTCCTTGCCGCCTTTACCGGACGCGACGTGCGCTTTGCCTTCGAGGCCATCCTCGCCAACGCCAGATGGCCGCTCAACACCAGCCTTCTCGAAGGCATCAACAACAAGATCAAGGTCATCAAGCGCATCGCCTACGGGTTCCGCGACGACGAATGCTTCTTCCTCAAAATCCGCGATGCGTTCCCCGGTGTTGGGTGATGAACCTTTTTGATAAGCCCCAACTTGCCCCGGCCTCCGGTTCCGGGTAGCCTCGCCCGATCATTCGCAGGGGGAAGCCAGCCATGCGCCCGTCCGGACGCGCCGCCGACCAGTTGCGCGACATCGTCCTCGAAACCGGGGTCGCCAAGCACGCCGAGGGATCCTGCCTGGCCCGGTTCGGCGACACCCACGTGCTGTGCACGGCGTCGGTCGAGGAGCGCGTCCCGGGCTGGATGCGCAACACCGGCAGGGGCTGGGTGACCGCCGAGTACGGCATGCTGCCGCGCGCCACCCACAGCCGCACCGACCGCGAGGCGGCGCGCGGCCGGCAGTCCGGCCGCACCCAGGAGATCCAGCGCCTGATCGGCCGGTCGCTCCGCGCGGTGACCGACCTCAACGGCATGGGCGAGATGCAGGTCAAGGTGGACTGCGACGTGATCCAGGCCGACGGCGGCACCCGCACCGCCGCGATCACCGGCGCCTACGTGGCCCTGCACGAGGCGTTCAAGAGGGTGGTCGAGATGGGCGTCCTGCCCGGCGTGCCGCTGACCGATTCGGTGGCCGCCGTGTCCTGCGGGCTCTACGCCGGCAGGGCGGTGCTCGACCTGGACTACGCCGAGGACTCCGCCGCCCAGGCCGACGCCAACTTCGTCCTCACCGGCGCCGGCGGGATCGTCGAGATCCAGGGCACGGCCGAGGAGGAGCCGTTCTCGGAGGAACAATTTCTCCTACTTCTCGGCTTGGCAAAAAAGGGCGTTGATACGTTGACTGCTTTTCAAGAGAAGGTTCTGAAATTATCAGAGAAGGGCGCGTAGAATGAACGTGGTCGAGACCATAAAAATTATGGCGGTTTTGGGATCTTTTATTGTAATGTTGAGCGGATTTCTGATGGTTTATTTGACGCTGAAGGCCCGCCAAAAATCATTCGGACCCGTTTCATCCAGAACCGTTGGTGTGATTCTGTTCATACCAAGCCTTATTATCCTGGCCGTTACGGCTGATCTCGACGCCCAATTGCTTGCAGGGCTGCTCGGAACGGTGGCTGGCTATACGCTATCTCGGGACGACAAGGATCCTTGAATGCCGCGTCGTTTTGAAGGCCGCATCCTTGTCATCGCCAGCCACAATACGGGCAAGGCGCGGGAAATCGGCGAACTTCTCGCCCCCTACCGGGTCCAGGTCGTGTCGGCGGCCGACCTGAACCTCTCCGAACCGCCGGAGGATGCCGAAGACTTCATCGGCAACGCGCTGATCAAGGCGCGCGCGGCGGCGCGGTCCAGCGGCCTGCCGGCCCTGGCCGACGATTCGGGGCTCGCCGTCCACGCCCTGGACGGCGCGCCGGGGGTCCGCTCGGCGCGCTGGGCGGGTCCGGACAGGGACTTCACCCTGGCCATGGAGACGGTGGAGCGGGCGCTCGCCGGGAAGGCCGACCGGGGGGCCCATTTCGTCTGCGTCCTGGCCCTGTGCTGGCCGGACGGCCACTGCGAGACCTTCGAGGGCACCGTGCACGGACGGATCGCCTGGCCGCCGCGCGGCCGTCAGGGGTTCGGCTACGACCCGATCTTCGTGCCGGCCGGGCACGATTCGACCTTCGGCGAGATGGCGCCGGCGGCCAAGCACGCGATCAGCCACCGGGCCGACGCCTTCCGGCAGCTGGTCGCGGCCTGCTTCGCCGAGGTTCCGGACGCGTCGTAGGTTGGTCCGCCCCGCAGGCCGGACCCCCTGCCGGGTCGGGCGGCATCGGGTCGGGCCGTGCGGCGGTTGCCGCATCGAGCCATTGCATGTGCGTTTTTTGCCGGCACCAAAGAAAACAGATCGGATTTGGAGACCCGCGATTGGTTGCGGACCCATATGCAGCTTGGAGCGGGGTTTGGCGAATGCCGCTTCATATGCGAACCCGCCAAGCTGAAAAATGACGGACCGTGCCATGAGTCCAGTAAAAGAGCCTGATGCACACCCGCGGCTTGCGGCGGCCGGACCGGTCGACCGGCGCATCGACGCCGATCCGTTCTGGCGCCTGCTGCCGGCCCGGATGCCGCGCCGCTGGTGGCTGTTCCGGCCGTTCGACCGCCTCGCCCGGAGCTGGCCGGTGTTCAAACCCCGGAAAGGCGTGCTGGTGGTGCGCATGGACGGCATCGGCGACATGGTGCTGGCCCGCAATGCCCTGGACCACCTGCCGGAGGCCCTGGGGGTGGCCAGGGACGACATCACGGTGCTCGGCTGCGACAGCTGGGGCGGCCTCGCCGACCGCCTGTTCGCCGGGTATCGGGTGGTGACCCTGAACGAGCACCGGTTCGCCAGGAGCGTCTGGTACCGGTTCCGGACGGCGCTCCGGGTGCGCCGCCTCAATCCGGCGGTGACGCTGAACGACTCCTATTTCCGGCGGCCCCTGATGGCGGACAGCCTGGCCTGGATCGCCGGGGCGCCGCAAACCGTCGCTTCGCTGCCGTACATCTCCGGCAAGACGCGCGGCATCTACACCTGGTACCTGAGCCAGGCGTCGCGGGCGATCGACACCGGCCCCTATCCGGTCCACGAGACCGGGCGCCATGCCGCCTTCGCCGGCGCCCTGACCGGGCGGGAGATCGCCCCGGCGACGCCGAGCCTCGCATGGGACGCGCCGCGGCCCGGGTTCGCCCGGCAAGGCCCCTACGTGGTGCTGAATCCCGGCAGCAACGAATACGGTCGCCGCTGGCCGTTCGCGAACTACCTGGAGATCGCCCGGCGCTGTATCGGGGCCGGGCTGCGGGTGGCGGTGATCGGCGGGCCGAAGGACCCGCCGCCGGCCGAGGGCCTGGCCGAGCTGGACCGCCTGGACGGGGCGGAGAACCTGATCGGCAAGACCGGCCTCGCCGGCCTGCTGGACCTGTTGAGGCACGCCGCCGCCGTGGTCAGCAACGACACCGGGCCGATGCATCTGGCGATCGCCCTCGGTACGCCCACGGTCGCCATCGTCGGCGGCGGTCATTTCGGGTGTTTCGTTCCCTATCCGGAACGGGTGACGCCGCCGCGCGTACGCTTCCTCTGGCGGCGGATGGACTGCTATCACTGTTTCTGGGCCTGCCCGAAGCGGGACGCCGAGACCGACTCCTTTCCCTGCGTGGCCGCGGTGGAGACCGACGCGGCGTGGGCGGCGTTGCGCGCGGTGATGGCCGATCCCGACCCGGAGGCCCGATGAGCCAGCGTTACACCGACTTCCTGATGGCCTGTCTCGGCGTCGCCCTGGCGCCGCTGAAACCGAAGCGGCGCGCCGTCGTGCGGGCCATGCTGTCGCGCGCCCTGGTGCCGACCCCGGCCGCCGGGACGCCCTACGGCCCGATCCTCTTTCACTGCCCGGACAAGGAGGCGCTGGAGTATCCGCGCACCCTGCTGACCCGGGAGCCGGACACCATCGCCTGGATCGACGGCTTCGGGCCGGGCGAGGTGCTGTGGGACGTCGGCGCCAACGTGGGCGCCTACGCCCTGTACGCCGCCAAACGGACCGGGGCCCCGGTGCTCGCCTTCGAACCGGCCGCGGCCACCTTCGCGCTGCTGGTCCGCAACGTGGAGCTCAACCGGCTGGACGCCCTGGTCCGTCCCTACTGTCTGGCCATCGCCGGGGAAACCCGGCTCGACAGCCTCAACATGGCGCATACCTACGGCTCGTCGGTGATGCACGCGTTCGGCGGCGAGACGGACGCCAGGGGCGGCGCCATCGAGGTGCGGTTCCGTCAGGCGGTGCCGGGAATGACCCTGGACGACGTCGCGCGGCTGTTCGATCCGCCGCGCCCGGCGCACGTGAAGATCGACGTCGATTCCATCGAGCCGGAGATCATCGCCGGCGGACCGGGCGTGCTGTCCGATCCCGGGCTGCGCTCGGTCCTGGTGGAAGTGGAATCGGCCCCCGATTCGCCGCGCACCCGGCGCATCGTCGACGGACTGGCGGCGGCCGGCCTGCATCCGGTCCCGACCGCCACGCATAACATGTTGTTCAGACGCTGAACCGCGCCGCCAGATCGTCCAGCCGGTCGCGCGGACAGGCCAGCACGTTCATCTGCTCGGCCAGCAGGAACCGCTGCTCGGGCAGGAACGGCACCACCGCCAGGAGGCCGGTCGGCCGCTCGGTGGCGTGGCCGTCCTCGCCGGCCTCGGTCCACCAGGTGGCCTGGAAGAACGCGTAATCCTGGCGATCGAGAGCCCGGAACGGGTCCAGGGTCACGTGCGGCGATCCGGCGTCGATCCAGCTTTCGAACACCACGAACGGCCGGTGCGCGCGCAGAGTCTGGGCGGCGCCGGACAGCACCGCCGCCTCGTGGCCCTCCACGTCGATCTTGAGGGCCGCCGGTGGCCGGCCGAGGTCGAAGCTGTCCAGCCGGGCCAGACGCACCGGGCGGGCGCCGGCCGTCTCGCCGAGTCGGGCCAGTCCGCTGTGCACATCCTCGGCGCGCATGAACCCCTGGCCGTCCTGATCCGAAAGGGCGATCTCGTGGCAGGTCACCCGTTCGGAAAGGCCGGCCTGTCGGACCAGCGAGGCCAGATCGGCGAAGCTGTCGGGCATCGGCTCGATGGCGTGGACGCGGCCGGCGAACCCCGGCCGGGCGGCCAGATAGAGGGTGAAGAAGCCCCAGTTGGCGCCGATGTCCAGGAACAGGGCGTCGTCGCCGCACAGCAGGTCCAACAGCGCCGTCGTTTCGGGTTCGTAGCCGTCCCGGTACTGCGGCAGGTAGAGGGCGTTGAACTGGGTGTTGCGGGCGTTGAACCGCATTTGCACCGGGCGGCCGCCCAGGTCCAGGGTCATCCGGCCCTCGCCGCCGAGGCTGGTCTTCTTGTACAGCAGGCGGAACAGCTTCTGCGCCGGTTTGCCGATCAGGCGCTTGTTCCAGCGCCGGCGCCGCGTGAAGGCGGCCCGGTTCAGCTGCCCCACGAGCGGCAGGTCGAGGACCCGGAACGGCTGGCGGCGGGTCACGGCGGCGAACAGGGGCTGGACCATGGCGGCTGTTGTGCGCCCGGCCCGGCGCCGCGTCAAGGGCCGGTTTGCGATCCGTTAACCCGCCGCCGGCTACACCGGACGACACCCCTTCGGAGGACGTCATGCGCTCGTGGTCCGAAACCTTCGCCGTCTACGCCGACCGCCGGGTGCTGCGCATGCTGTTCCTCGGGTTCTCGGCCGGACTGCCGCTGCTGCTGGTATTCGGGACCCTGTCGGTGTGGCTGAAGGAGGCCGAGCTCAGCACGTCGGCGATCGGGTTCTTCAGCTGGGCGGCGTTGGCCTATGGGTTCAAAGTGACCTGGGCGCCGCTGGTCGATCACCTGCCGGTGCCGCTGCTCGGCCGGCGGCTTGGACAGCGGCGGTCCTGGCTGCTGGTGGCCCAACTGGCGATCGTCGCGGCGCTGGTCCTGCAGGCGCTCAACGACCCGGCGCAGTCCCTGGCGGCGGCGGCCGGCTTCGCGGTGATGCTGGCCTTCGCCTCGGCGACCCAGGACATCGTCATCGACGCCTATCGGATCGAATCGGCCGAGCCCGACCTGCAGGCGGCGCTGTCGTCGACCTATATCGTCGGCTACCGGCTGGGCATGATCGGCGCCGGGGCGGTGGCCCTGGAGATCGCCGGCTGGCGCGATCCGGACCCGACCACCTATCAGCAGGCGCCCTGGACGGTCACCTATCTCTGCATGGCCGGGCTGATGGGGGTCGGGCTCGTCACCACGCTGCTGATCCCGGAGCCGGCGACGACGCGGAGCACGGCACGGCGCGGCATCGACCACCTGCGGTTCTTTCTCCTGTTCCTGCTGGCGGCGGGGGTCTTCGTCGGGTCGTTCACCGTCACCTTCGACCTGACGGCGGTGCTCAGGGACGCTTGGATCGAGGCCGGAATAAGTGCGGCCCTGGCCGGATTCGCGGCCGAGGCCCTGCATTTCCTGGGCGCGGTGGCGGTGGCCGGCGGGATCGGCTACGGGCTGGCGCGGCTGCAACTGGCGCCGGGCGATCTGGTGCGCGAGGCCTACGTGGACCCGTTCGCCGAGTTCCTTCGCCGGTACGGCGGCTGGGCGGTCTGGATCCTGGCCCTGATCGCCCTGTATCGGATCTCCGACGTGGTGATGGGAGTGATGGCCAACGTGTTCTACGTCGAGGTCGGGTTCGAGAAGCAGGTCATCGGCCGGGTCACCAAGGGGTTCGGCCTGGTCATGACCATCCTCGGCGGGCTCGTCGGCGGCCTTCTCGCCTACCGCTACGGGGTTCTGCGCAGCCTGTTCCTCGGCGCCCTGCTGGTCGCCGCCACCAACGCCCTGTTCGCCGTCCTGGCCGCCGCCGGGCCGCGCCTCGACCTGCTGATCGCGGTGATCTCGGCCGACAACCTGGCCGGCGGCATCGCCTCGGCCGCCTTCGTCGCCTATCTCTCGGGGCTGACCGCGCGGGGCTTCACGGCCACCCAGTACGCCCTGTTCAGTTCGCTGATGCTGCTGTTTCCGAAACTGGTCGCCGGGTATTCCGGGATGGTGGTGGAGGCGGTCGGCTACGAAAGGTTTTTCCTGGGCGCCGCCGCCCTGGGGCTCCCGGTGCTGCTGCTGATCCTCATCGTGGGGCGTCGCCGGGCGGATTGACGGGAGTCAGGCCGCCACCACCAGTTTGTTCTTGCCGGCCTTCTTGGCGTCGATCAGGGCGGAGTCCGCGCGGCTGATGAAGCTTTCCAGCGATTCCGGAGAGTTGTAGAAGGTCATGCCCATGGAGATGGTCAGGTTGCCGAAGGTCTCCGTGCTGCCGCGCCGCCGCAGCGGGGTCGCCGCCATGCGTTCGCGCAGCCGTTCGGCCAGCCCTTGTGCGTCCTTCGGCTTGATGCCGGGCAAGGCGACAACGAACTCGTCGCCGCCGAACCGTCCGCACAGGTCGTTCTCGCGCACCCCGCTGGTGACGATGCGCGCCACCAGCTTGAGCACCATGTCGCCCACCGCGTGTCCGTAACGGTCGTTGAACCGCTTGAAGTCGTCGACGTCGAAAAACAGCATGGCGATCGCGCCGGCGGTGCCGTCCGCGGCCTTGATGAGGCCCTGCACGCCATCCTCGAAGAAACGGCGGTTCAGCAGGCCGGTGACCATATCGGTGCGGGCCAGATGGTGGATCTCGTCCAGTTGCGAGCGCAGGATATCCACGGTCGCCATCGATTCGCGGAGCCGTTCGCACAGGTTCCGGTTGGTGGCGACCAGGCAGTCGGTGTCGTTCTTTACCGACTCGATGACGCGGAGCATTTCCGCTTCGTCGGTCGCCGCGTGCAACCGGGCGCCGAGCGTTTCCAGCCGACCGCCGAAGGAGGACGTCTCCGTCGCGATCGACTGCGCCGAGCCGTTGATCCGGCACGCCTCGCCGCTCAGCAGGCCGCCGGTCCGCGCGACGTCCTCGAACTCGGGCAGGGACAGCAGGTGGGTACAGATCGCGCGCGCCTTGTCGGACGCGGATTGTTGGGCGTTGCCGGTTTCGCAGTTTTCGAGCGCGGCGGTGAGACCGCTGAGCTCGCCCCGCGCCTCGGCCAGCAGCGCGGCAAGGAAGACGGCGCGCGGCGGCAGGCCCAGATCCTGCATGGCCTTCTGTGCGCGGGAAACATCCTCGATGAAGTCGTATGACGGCGTGTTCGCGATCATTGCACCGGTGATTCTCATGGATAACGCTGCGATACTATACGAACGGCGAATATTAGCAACACAATTTGGAATCGGTCGAGATAACGCGCCTCGCCGGCACGGCCGTGTTGCCGCGTTGCGGCAAACTGTTGCGCCGGCGCGCCCGGACGCGTATCACAGCGATCGCCCGCCATTTCCCATTCCGCGACAGGAGATCCGAATGGACATCAGCAAGATCGCCACCGGCAAGAATCCTCCCTACGACATCAACGTTCTGATCGAAATTCCCCTTGGTGGCAACCCGGTCAAATACGAACTCGACAAGGCGTCGGGGGCGATGTTCGTCGACCGCTTCCTCCATACGGCCATGTACTATCCGTTCAATTATGGATTCGTGCCGCATACCCTGTCCGAGGACGGCGATCCGGTGGATGCCGCGGTGGTGGGCCGCATCCCGGTGGCGCCGGGCGTCATCATCCGGTCGCGGCCGATCGGCGTCCTGATCATGGAGGACGAGAGCGGCATCGACGAGAAGCTGCTCTGCGTGCCGGTCGACGACCTGCACCCCTACTACACGGACACCAAGTCCTACCGCGATCTGCCCATCATCATGATCGAGCAGTTCGCCCACTTCTTCGGGCACTACAAGGACCTGGAACGGGGCAAGTGGGTGCAGGTCAAGCGCTGGGGCGAGGCCGAGGAGGCCTTCGACCTGCTGCGCGCCGGGATCGAGCGGGCCATCGACGCCGACAAGTAGGCGCCCCGACCGGCGGTTGCCGATCCCGTCCGGAAATAACGACATCACCCTTTCGGGGCGGCCCGGGGCGCCGCCGATCCGGCGTGGCGGCCGCTCAACGCAACTGCTCCGGCGTCGCCACGCGGAGCGGTTCGGCCCGCCCCGACAGGCGGAGGATCAGCAGGCCGTTGAGGGCCACCAGCAGGATGCCGCCGATTTCCAGGATCCAGTTGACCCGCAGGCCCAGGGTCTCCATTTCGATGACGCGGTCGAAATGATGGAAGCCGATCGCCCGGATCAGCACGAAGGTCACCAGGACGCCCAGGCCGAGAACGGCGAGGCCGTTTCGCGGCAGCCGTGTCCACAGAACGGCGGCGGTCAGCAGAACGCCGAGCAGGCCGCCGACCGACAGCAGGGCAATGAACGCCGCCTGCACGGCCCGGCGCTCCGCGTACCAGCCGTCGGTCTGGGCGACGCACCGTCCGACGGCGGTGAGGAGGGACTGGAGGTCCAACTGCTTGTTGATGCCGAGGCCCAGCATCAACAGGCAGATCAGCAGCCAGAACAGGCGTTCGCGGCGACGCATCGGCGGCGCGACGCCGCGGCCGCGGGTCACCACCAGGCCGGCCACCACGCAGGCGAGCCCGTAGCAGGCGACGGTCAGCCAGCCGCCAAGGGACGGATCGCCGATCTCCGGCTGCCAGCGGGCGAAGCTGCAGATCCGGATGGTTTCGAGGTAGGTCGCGGAAACATCCATGGTCGTGTCGCCTTGCGTCTAAAGGCCGCCGCCCGGCCGGTCGAGGGCATGGCGGACAAGCTGGTGGGTCAGGAAGTCGAACGCCTCGCCCACGTCGTCGGTGCGGTACAGAAGGTCCAGGTCGGCGACATCGATCGTTCCCGCTTCCGCCATCTGGCCGAGGTCCATTACCCGGTCCCAGAAGGCGCCGCCGAACAGCACGATCGGCAGCGGCTTCCGCAGGCGCCCGGTCTGCACCAGGGTCAGCGCCTCGAACAGCTCGTCCATGGTCCCGAAACCGCCGGGAAACATCACCAGCGCCTTGGCCAGGTAGACGAACCAGAACTTTCGCATGAAGAAATAGTTGAACTGGAGCGACAGGTTGCGGGTGATGTAGGGGTTGCCGCTCTGCTCGTTGGGCAGCGTGATGTTGAGGCCGACGTTGAGGCCGCGCGCCTCCGAGGCGCCCCGGTTGGCGGCCTCCATGATCCCGGGGCCGCCGCCGGTGCAGACCACGAAGCGGCGCCGCGGGTGGTCGAGGGTCTTCGACCACTCGGTGACCCGGCGCGCCAGCTCGCGCGCCGCTTCGTAGTAGCGCGACATCTCCAGGGCGGTCTCGGCGGCCGTCAGGTCGTCGCCGCCGGCCCGCGCGGCGTCGTGCCGGGCCTCGGCCACGTCGCGCGGCAGCACCCGGGCCGAGCCCATGAACACCACGGTGTCGGTGATGCCCAGCTTCTCGAACCGGGCCTGCGGACCCAGGTGTTCGGCCAGGATGCGCAACGGTCGGCCGTCGCGCGATTCGAGGAACGCCTCGTCCAGGTAGATCTTGGTGAGCTTGTCGCTGGCTTGGGTCATCGGTCGCGGTCGTCGTCGCGCCAGCGGTCGGCCGCGATCCTGTCGGAATTGCGGGCCGCCACCCAGCGCCCGTTGCCGTCGGGGTCCTCCTCCCGCTTCCAGAACGGAGCCTCGGTCTTCAGGCGGTCGATCAGGAACGTCGCGGCGTCGAACGCGGCCCGCCGGTGGGCCGCCGCCACCGCCACCAGAACGATGTTGTCGGTCGGCGCCAGGCGGCCATGGCGGTGGACGAGGACGCAGTCGCGGAGGTCGAACCGCCGCCGCGCCTCGTCCTCCAGGCGGGACAGGTGCGTCTCGGTCATTCCGGGATAGTGCTCCAGGACCAGGGCACCGCCGCCGCCGACGTCGCGCACCCGGCCGACGAACAGGCACAGGGCGCCGGCCCGGGTATCGCCGGCCGCCAGGGCGTCCAGGACGCGGGCGGTGTCGAAGTCCTCGGCCTGGACCCGCACCGCCATGTCAGCCCCCGGTGACCGGCGGGAACAGGGCCACCTCGTCGCCGCCGCCGACCCTTGTGTCGGGCCCGGCGTACTCCTGGTTGACCGCGACCCGCACCATCGCCGGATCCGACAGCGCCAGGGCATGGCCGCCGTCGAGGGATTTCAGCCAGTCGAGCAGGGTTGTCACGTTGACGACGTCGGGCGGCGGATCGAGCGTCTCCTCCGCGAGTCCGACCCGTTCCCGGATCCATGCGAAATACAGCAGCTTCATGGCGTGTCCTCGCTTTGCCGCAGCATAGGCCGGGCCGGCGACCGCCGCCAAGCGCTATTCCAGGTCCAGACGGTCGACGATGAACGCGGCGATCGCCGGCACGTCGTCGAGACCGAACCGCGCGACGCCGTCCTCGTCCGGCGGCGCGTCGCCGGCCACCGCCAGCAGGTGCGGATCGCCGACCGCGCGGCGCGGCCGGCCGGTGGCGGCGCGGGCCACCTCGATCCTGGGCAGCGACCCGCCGCCGGCCCCTTCCACCAGCACCAGGTCGACCGGGGCCAGGCGGGCGAGCAGGGCGGCCGGGTCGGGCGGCTCGTCCGGGGTCTCGGCCATCAGGACCCAGCGCCGTCCGGCCGCCAGCACCACCTCCGCCGCGCCGGCCCGGCGATGGCGGAAGGTGTCCTTGCCCGGGGTGTCCAGGTCGAGGTCGTGGTGGGTGTGCTTGACGGTCGACACCCGCAGGCCGCGGCGCGCCAGTTCGGGGATCAGGCGGGTGATCAGGGTGGTCTTGCCGCTGCCGCTGCGGCCGACCACGGCGAGCGCCTTCATGAGTCGGACACCGCGCGGTCCATCTGGCGGATGTGGCGCAACGAGGCGATCAGGTAGTCGTAGCCGGTGACCAGGGTCGCCAGGGCGGCCAGCCACAGGCCGGCCAGTCCGACCTGGGTGGTGGTCAGCGGCCCGAGGTCCGGACCGGCCGGACCGATCAGCAGCACCCCGAGGGCGATCATCTGGAGCGCCGTCTTCCACTTCGCGAGCAGGCTCACCGGCAGGCCGACCCGCGCCTCGGCCAGCACCTCGCGCAGCCCGGAGACCAGGATCTCGCGGCACAGGATCACCGCCGCCGGCAGCACGTGGATGCCGGCCAGCCGCTCCACCCCGACCAGCATCAGCAGCACCGCGGCGACCAGCAGCTTGTCGGCGATCGGGTCGAACATGCGTCCGAAGGCCGACTGCTGGTTCCAGGCGCGGGCCAGGTAGCCGTCCAGGAAATCGGTCACCCCGGCGTAGACGAACACCGCCAAGGTGGCCCAGCTGTTCCACGGGTCGGGCAGGAAGAACAGCCCCACCACCAGCGGGATGGCGACGATCCGCGACAGGGTCAGGACATTGGGCAGGTGCATCGGCATGGACCGACTCCGCGATACCGTGTTGCGTCGGCTGGCGCAGTCTAGCCGCCGCCGTGAAACCAGTCATAGAGTTTCTTGGCCAGGCCGGCGCTGATTCCGGGCACCGCCTCCAGGTCGGCCAGTCCGGCCTCCGAGACCGCGCGCGCCGAGCCGAAATGGTGCAGCAGCGCCTTCTTGCGGCGGGCCCCGATTCCGGGGATGGCGTCGAGCGGCGACGACGCGTCGCGCCTGGCCCGCGACTGGCGGTGGGCGCCGATGGCGAAGCGGTGCGCCTCGTCGCGCAGCCGCTGGATGAAATAGAGCACCGGGTGCCGGGCGTCGAGGATCAGCGGCGGACGGTCCGTGCGGTGCACCTGTTCGCGGCCGGCGTGGCGGTCCGGCCCCTTGGAGACCGCGACCAGGGCCACGTCCTCGATCCCCAGGTCCTCGAACACCGCGCGGACCGCGCCGAGCTGGCCCTTGCCGCCGTCGATCATCACCAGGTCCGGCCACTGGCCGAGGCTGCGGTCCGGGTCGTCGCGCAGGACGCGCGAGAACCGCCGGGTCAGCACCTCGCGCATCATCGCGTAGTCGTCGCCCGGGGTCGCCGCGCCCTTGATGTTGAAGCGGCGGTAGTGCTTGCGCGCGAACCCGTCGACCCCGGCGACGACCATCGCCCCCACCTGCTGGCTGCCGCGGATGTGCGAGTTGTCGTAGACCTCGATCCGCGACGGCGGCGCCTCCAGGTCCAGGACGTCCGCCAGGTCGTCCAGCAGGCGGCGTTGGGTCCGGCCCTCCGACAGGCGGCGCGACAGGGCCTCCTGGG
>JANQGL010000382.1 GCA_028277325.1 Magnetospira sp. | reverse complement strand
GCCGGTCGGCGGCCATTGACCCCGGCGCCCCGGCGGCCCGGTTCGCCGCCGCGGCGGAGACCCATGGCGGGCGCCTGACCGACATCCTGCTCACCCACGGGCACCCGGACCACATCAGCAGCGTGGCCGAGATGCGGGAGACGATGGACCTGCCCTGCCGCGTCCTGCGGGCCGAGAAGCCGGTGGTCGATCTGGCGCCGGCCCTGGCCGGGGCCCTGATGATGCCGGGGTTCCGCGCAGTCGGCGAGTGCGACTGGTTCGAGCTCGACGCGCCTCCGACCCTGGGCGGCGTCGAGATCGGCCTCCTGCCCTGCCCCGGCCATTCGCCGGGCGGCGTGACCTACGTGTTCGACGGCTTCGCCTTCACCGGCGACACCCTGTTCGCGCAGGGGGTCGGGCGGACCGACCTGCCGGGCGGCGACGCGGCGGCGCTCGGCGCCTCGATCGACCGCCTGCTCGGCGACCTGCCGGGCGACTGCCTGCTGTTCAGCGGCCACGGCCCGGCGTGGACGGTCGACGACGCGCGGCCCTGGTGGACCTGGGCCAAGTCGGCCTATGGGTTGGGATAACGCGGACGGAACAGGAGGAGACGGCCGGGGACCCGTCTCCTCCTCCGCTTGCGGCAAGCGGACGGAAGACCGCCGCTCGTGCGGTCTCCATACGGCACGTCCGGATGTCCCCAACGGACGAGAGGACCCTGTTTCCGTGCCTGTTATAATGTAACAGTGAAAGGCCGGCCGTGCAAGAGAGAGTGTGCGGCACCGGTTCGTCGGCATCCCGGAGGACCATCGATTGACCACGATGACCATCTATCACAATCCCCGCTGCTCGAAATCCCGCGCCGCGCTGCAGCTGCTGGAGCAACGCGGCGTCACGCCGACCGTGGTGCGCTACCTGGACAGCCCGCCGACGGCGGCGGAACTGGCCGAAATCCTGGCCAAGATGGGACGGTCGCCGCGCGAGGTGATGCGGCCCAAGGAGGCGCGCGAGGAAGGCATCGCCGATCTCGACGGCGACGCCCTGATCGCCGCCCTGGCGGCCCATCCGCGGGCCCTGGAACGGCCGATCGTGGTCACCGAGCACGGCGCCGCGCTCGGCCGGCCGCCGGAGGCGGTGCTCGACCTGATCGAGGATTGAACGCCCGCGGATGCGCGCCTTGCCGGAGGGTCGGCCGTCGCGGAACCTCCCCCTTCGAGGCTCGCTTAAGCTCGCGCCTCCAGGAACCGCCGCACCCGGGCCACGAAGGCCTCCGGCTTATCCACGTGCACCCAGTGCCCGGCGTCGGGCAGGCGGTCGATCTCGGCGTTCGGGAACAGGCGACGGATGATCGGCGCGTGGTCGGCCCGCAGGTAGGGCGAGTCGCCGCCGCCCAGGAACAGGGTCGGCCCCGCGTAGGTCCCGGCGATGGCGGGAAACCCGGCTAGGCCGTCGGCGTGGCGGTCGAGCGCCGCCAGGTTGACCCGCCAGGCGAGTCGGCCCGCGGCGTCGCGCACCAGGTTCTGCAGCAGGAAGCCGCGCACCCGGGGATCGGGACTCGCCTCGGCCAGGCGGGCGTCGGCGTCGGCGCGCGAGTCGCAGGCGGCCAGCGGGAGGTCGGCCAGGGCGGCGGCGCGGGCGGCCGACTCGGCCGGGCTGCGGGCCGGCGCGATGTCGACCACGATCAGCCGCCCGACCCGGTCCGGGCGGGTCAGGGCCAGCATCATGGCCGCCTTGCCGCCCATGCTGTGACCGAGCACGGCGCAGGGTCCGAGCCCGTGCCGGCCGATGAGGCGGTCGAGATCGGCCGCCATCGCCGCATAGTCCATGGCCTCGGTCCACGGCGATTCGCCGTGGTTGCGCAGGTCGGGGGCGCAGGCCCGGTGGCGCGGAGCGAGCGCCTTGGCGACGCCGCGCCAGTTGCGTTTCGACCCGAACAGGCCGTGCAGGAGCAGCACCGGCGGGCCGTCGCCGTCGCAGCGGTGCGCGAGGTCGACCGCCGCCGGGGGCGAAACGGCCTGCCGCCGAGGTCCCAACATGATTGTCTGCAGGCCCTAATCGGCCCGCGCCACCTGGGCGTCGGCGGCGATCGCCGCCCACAGGCGGTCGGTGACGGCGCGGGTCTCCTCGAAGCGGGCCAGTTCGGTGCCGGTCAGCTTCTCGCCGGACGGCATGCGCACCCGCATCGGGTTGACCTGGCGGCCGTTCTTGAGAATCTCGTAGTGCAGGTGCGGGCCGGTGGAGCGGCCGGTGGAGCCCACGTAGCCGATCACGTCGCCCTGGCGCACCCGCTTGCCCACGTAGACCGACTTGGCGAACCGGCTCAGGTGGGCGTAGGCGGTCGAATAGGTGCCGTTGTGGCGCAGCCGGATGTAGTTGCCGTAGCCCCCGTTGCGGCCGCGCTTCTCGATCACGCCGTCGCCGGCCGCGAAGATCGGCGTGCCGGTCGGCGCCGCGAAGTCGACGCCCTTGTGCATCTTGGAATATCCGAGGATCGGATGGCGGCGCTTGCCGAACCCGGACGACAGCCGGGCGCCGTTGATCGGGGTGCGCATCAGGGCCTTGCGGGCGCCGCGCCCCTGTTCGTCGAAATAGTCGATCCGGCCGTCGGCGAGTTCGTGGCGATAGAGGACGCGGCGGTCGCCGGACAGGGTCATCACGGCGACCCGGATGGCGCCGGTGCCGACCACCCGGCCGTCCTCGTCGATGAGCTGATCGTAGACCATCTCGAAGTCGTCGCCGTCGCGGATGTCGCGCTGGAAGTCCACGTCCCAGGAAAAGACCCGGATCAGGTCGGAGATCCCGGTCGCCGGCACGCCGCTCCGGTTGGCGGCCACGTAGAGGCTTTCGTGGATGGTGCCGGCGGCGCGGGTCACCTCGCGGGCCAGTTCCTTGTGGACCGACCGCGCCGTGAAGCCGGCGCCGTCGGGATTCGCGCTGACCACCGCGTCGGTGCGCGGATCGACCTTGAGGACCAGGCGTTCCAGGGTCGGCGACCCGCCGTCGGCGTCCGGTCGCAGGGTCATCTCGATTCGCTGGCCGGGACGGAATCGCCGCAGGTCGTAGACCTGGCCGAGGGCCTGCGCCACGTCGTGCGCCATCACCCGGCTGAGGGCCGCGCGATCGAGGATCGCGGCCAGCGTGTCTCCCTTGCCGACCGTTTCCACCCGGCGCACCAGGGCCGGCGCGGCGGCGGTTTCCATCACCGCGCGGTCGGCCAGGGCGGCCTCGGCCGGGGTCGGGGAGCCGGTCGCGCCACTCGCCGCGGCGGCGCCCGGCTGATCGTGCGCGCCCGGGGCGTCGGAGGGCGACGAAGCGACGACGAGGCTCAGTGTTGCGGCGCAGAAGATGGCGACGGACGGCGTCTTGCGCAAGATCATGCGGATGACCCCCCGATAACGCGTTGCCGTCCGCGTCCGCATGGGGTTGAACGAACGGAACGGTGGATGAGATCGCCGAACCATGCTCAAACCCGCCCCCTCTGTCAAGACTCGTTTGCGGATAAAGATTTAAGTGATTCAAGACTATGCGCCGAAATCTTAACTTTCGGTTTCATGGTTCGGCCGGTTTGCCCCGGGCCGCCGTGCCGGATCCGGTGGCGGCCGAGTCCGTCCCGTCCCCGGCGGTGTCCGGAGTCCGCCGCCGACGGTGCGGTCGGGTCGTCTCCGGACTCCGCCGCGACTCCGGCGGTGACAAAATAATCGTTTGTTTTTGTTATTTTTTTCTTTTCGATATCGGGTGTCACGAGGGCGTCAAGAAAGGGTTTGACAGGCCTTGGTGCGGCGCGTATAAACCCGGCTCTCGACGCTGCGGCGGGCACCGCCCCGCGACCCGGACGTCGGGTCCGTTCTTTGACATTGTTGATTTATGGAAGGGATACGCGGTCGGCGGTTTTAGTGTTTGGCTTTCCTGCGATGGGGGACTGTTGGCTGTGTATTTATGTTT
>JANQGL010000348.1 GCA_028277325.1 Magnetospira sp. | reverse complement strand
CGACGACGCGAATGTCCAGGATCGGCTGCGCCGCGTCGGCAAGGTAAGGCCACAATCCGATGCCGCGCAGCGCCTGCGCCGAGGCATGGGCGATCGCCGACGCGCGGCCGTCATACTCGGCCGCCAATTGCTCCGCCGGCGCTTCGCGGTCGATCACCACCGTGGCCACCCCCGCGCCCGCCAAGGCGCAGCCGAGCGTCATGCCCGTCATGCCGCCGCCAATGATCAGGACATCGGTATGGGTCGTGTCCGTGATGTCGACGCGCCCGTCCGCGCCGGATGCTGCCCTCGCCTGTGCCATGCCCGCAGCTTCGCCTTCCATATCATCGCTGTCCAGCGGCCAAATTGCCGCGTAGCAACCCCGCGCGGCAGAGGTGATCGATTTTTAGTCATACAACCTAATCTGCATATTATTTGGGCATATGTGTGACCTCGATTTAAGCCGTGTCGTCACCCCCTGTTGCAACACTTTGACATTAAACGCGTTTTTGGATCGCCCTCAGTCCGGCACGGTTCTTGATTGACCGACGGGTAGCGCCGTTGCGACACCCGCGAGAGGGGGCCGGCGGCTTGTGCAATCGGACTAGCGAAAGGAACAAATCAATGAAGCTGGTCATGGCAATCATCAAGCCCTTCAAGCTTGACGATGTGCGGGAAGCACTGACGGGGATCGGGGTCGAGGGGCTGACCGTCACTGAAGTCAAAGGATACGGCCGACAGAAAGGCCAGACCGAGGTCTATCGCGGCGCCGAATACGCCGTCAACTTCCTGCCCAAGGTCAAAATCGAGATCGCCGTTACCGCGGAGATGACCGAACAGGTCGTCGAAGCCATCCTGGCGACCGCGAACACCAACAAAATTGGCGACGGCAAGATCTTCGTCCTCGACGTCTCGAAGGCGGTGCGCATCCGCACCGGCGAGACCGACGCCGACGCCATCTAACAGATATCTGCGATATAAGGGAATTTCAGGGATGACGACATTCTTCAGCCGTATGGCACTATGCGCCGGTGTGGGGCTTTTGGTGCTGATGACGACAGGCACGGCGCAGGCTGCGGTCAGCGGAGAAGCGGCTTACATCTTCAACACTTTCTCGTTTCTGGTGCACGGCTTCCTCGTGATGCTGATGGCGGCGGGTTTCGCCATGCTCGAATCCGGCCTGGTGCGCACCAAGAACACGGCGGCGATCTGCCTCAAGAACATCGCGCTCTATTCGCTCGCCGGCATCATGTACTACTTGATCGGCTACAACCTGATGTATGTGGACGTGGCGGGCTGGATCGGCTCCTTCTCGTTCCTGTACAACCCGTCGGCCGACGAATTGGCGCTGATCGGCGCGGACGAGGCGACGCCCGAGATGGTCGCCAAGGTCGTCGACGCGAGCGGCTATTCGGTCATGTCGGACTGGTTCTTCCAGATGGTCTTCGTCGCCACCGCGGCGTCGATCGTGTCCGGCACCCTGGCCGAGCGGATCAAGATCTGGCCGTTCCTGATCTTCGTGGTCGTGCTGACCGGCGTGATCTACCCGATCCAGGGCGCCTGGGTGTGGGGCGGCGGCTGGCTGGCCGAAATGGGCTTCAGCGACTTCGCCGGGTCGACCCTGGTCCACTCGGTGGGCGGCTGGTGCGCCCTGACCGGCGCCATCATCCTCGGCGCGCGCAAGGGCAAGTACGGGGCCGACGGCTCGGTGCACCCGATTCCGGGCGCCAACCTGCCGCTGGCCACCCTCGGCACGATCATCCTGTGGTTCGGCTGGTTCGGCTTCAACGGCGGCTCGCAGCTCGCCCTGGGCAGCGCCCTCGACGCCGCGGCGATGGCCATCGTCTACGTGAACACCAACCTGGCGGCCGCCGCCGGCGTGGTCACCGCGATGCTGCTGACCCAGATCATCTACGGCAAGATGGACCTCTCGATGGCCCTCAACGGCGCCCTCGCCGGCCTGGTCTCCATCACCGCCGGCCCGGACCTGCAGCATCACGGTCTGGCCCTGGTGGTCGGCGCGGTCGGCGCGGTGATCGTGGTGTTCGCGGTGCCGATGCTCGACAAGCTGAAAGTCGACGACGTGGTCGGCGCCATTCCGGTCCACCTGATGGCCGGCATCTGGGGCACCCTGGCGGTCGGCATCTTCGGCGGCGGCAGCTTCGTGACCCAGCTCACCGGCGTGATCGCCATCGGCGCCTTCGTGGTCGTCGCCTCGGCGGTGGTCTGGCTCCTCCTCAAGTTCACCATCGGAATCCGGGTGAGCGAGGAAGAGGAGATGATGGGCCTCGACAAGATGGAACTGGGCCTGGAAGCCTACCCCGAGTTCGGCGCCGGCTCGAAGACCATCTGATCCCCTTCGCCGGGACGGCCGGTCAACGGCCGCCCGGTCCCCTATCCGGCGGCGTGTCCTTCCTTCCGCCGTCGGATGCGCGGGGTCCCTTGGCGATCAACGGGCCATCGGACCCGGCTCCAAACGCCCTTACCGATCCTGCCGGGCCCGCGTGGCCCGGCTTTTTTTGTGTCTGGCCGCCCGGGGCGGGCGGTCCTATAACCCCTGCATGCGCAATCCCCGACTCGACCTGCTGATCGACTATCCGTTCCGGCGCCTGCGCGAGTTGCTGGACGGCGTCGCGCCGCCGCCGGATCTCGCGCCCGTGGTGCTGTCGATCGGCGAACCGCAACACGCGCCGCCGCCCTGGGTGGCCGACGTCATCGCCGCCCGGGCCGCCGACTGGAACCGCTATCCGCCGCTCAACGGCACCCCGGAACTGCGCGCCGCCATGGTCGGCGCCCTGGCCCGGCGCTACGGCCTGCCGGACGGCTGGCTGGACGCGGACCGCCACGTGCTGCCCCTGGCCGGCAGCCGAGAAGGGCTGTTCCAGGCCGCCCTGATGGCGGTCCCGGGGTGCCAAACCGACCCGGCGCCGAGCGTCCTGCTGCCCAATCCGTTCTATCAGGTCTACGCCGGGGCCGCCGCGATGGCCGGTGGCGAGGCGGTGTTCCTGCCTTCGGACCCGGCCAACGGGTTCCGGCCCGACCTGGACGCGGCGGACCCGGCCACCCTGCGCCGCTGCGCCCTGATGTACCTCTGCTCGCCGTCCAACCCGGAGGGCGCGGCGGCCGATGCCGCCTATCTGGCGCGCGCCCTGGACCTGGCGCGAAGACACGGTTTCGTGCTGGCGGTCGACGAATGCTACGCCGACATCTACGACCACGTCCCGCCGCCCGGCGCCCTTCGGGCGGCGGCGGACGGCGGCGGCGGACCCGACAACCTGCTGGTGTTCCATTCGCTGTCGAAACGCTCCAGCGCCCCCGGCCTGCGCTCCGCCCTGGTGGCCGGCGATCCGGCCCTGATCGCCGCGCTGGGCCGCCTGCGGGCGCATGCCGGGGCGACCGTTCCGCTGCCGATCCAGGCCGCCTCGGCGGCGCTGTGGGACGACGCGGCGCACGTGGCCGACAACCGGCGGCGCTACCGCGCCAAGTTCGACCTCGCGGAGGAGATCCTCGGCGACCGGTTCGGGTTCCGGCGACCGGACGGCGGGTTCTTCCTGTGGCTCGACGTCGGCGACGGCGCGGCGGCGACGCGGCGGCTGTGGGAAAAGGGCGGCTTGCGGGTGCTGCCCGGCGCCTACCTGGCCCGCCCCGACGCCGACGGCGTCAACCCCGGAGCCCGCCTCAGCGCGTCGCGCAGCACCGCCTCCTCGTGCACCAGGGCGACCCGGATGAAGCGGGCTCCGGGGTTGACGCCGTCGGCGTCGGGGCGGGCCAGGTAGGCGCCGGGCAGCACCCGCAAGCCGCCCTTT
>JANQGL010000327.1 GCA_028277325.1 Magnetospira sp. | reverse complement strand
GCCGCCGCGCTGTCCGGCGGGGCGTCTTTCGGCTTCGCGGCGGCCCGCTTCTTCTTGGCCGATTCGGCCTTGCGGCGGGCCAGTTTCTCCTTCTTCTCGCGCAGCTCGCGTTCCAGGCGCGACGCGCGCTTGGTGGCCAGGGCCTTGCTGCCCTCCAGGCGACGTTCCTCGGCCGCCATTTCCTTCATCCGGCCCTTGGCGTGGTTGAAGTACTGGACCAGGGGAATGTGCGACGGGCAGACATAGGAGCAGGATCCGCAGGACATGCACTCGCCGAGCCCGATCTTGAGGGCGGCCGCGACGTCGTCGCGCTGCACGTGCGCCATCATGTCGAGCGGCACCAGGCCGCAGGGGCAGATCTCGACGCAGGTGCCGCAGCGGATGCAGGGCATCGCCTGGTCCCGCGGCATCTCCTTGCGGGTCAGCGCGAGCAGGCCGTTCATGCCCTTGACCACCGGTACGTCGGCCGACGGCAGCGGCTGCCCCATCATCGGGCCGCCGATCAGCAGCTGGGCCGGCTTCTCGGTGAAGCCGCCGCAATGGTCGAGCAGGGCGCGCGCCGAGGTGCCGATCAGGACCCGCAGGTTGGACGGATGGCGGATCGCGCCGCCGCTGACCGTGACGATGCGCGACAGCAGCGGCCGGCCGAGCCGCACCGCCTCGTACACCGCGAAGGCGGTGGCCACGTTGTGAACCACGATTCCGATGTCGGCGGTCAATCCCCTGGACGGCGTCTCCAGCCCGGTCAGGGCCTGGACCATGTGTTTCTCGGACCCCATGGGGTAGCGGGTCGGCACCCCGGCCACCTTGATCTCGGCGAACGGGCGCGCCGCCCGGCGCAGGGCGTCCAGCGCCGCCGGCTTGTTGCGTTCGACGCCGAAGATGACCTTCCCGACGCCCAGCGCGTGCGCCATGATGCGCGCCCCGTCGACGACGTTTTCGGTGTATTCCCGCATCAGGCGGTCGTCGCAGGTGAGATAGGGCTCGCACTCGGCGCCGTTGATGACCAGGGTGTGCAGGTCGTAACGGGCCCGCAGGTTGAGCTTGATGGCCGACGGGAAGGTGGCGCCGCCCATCCCGACGATGCCGCGGTCGGCGACCCGTTGCGAAACCTCCTCCGGAGCCGTCGCGAAGGGGTCCTCGATCGGCGGCGGCAGGTCGCCCCATTCGTCGAGTCCGTCCGGCTTCAGGGTGATGGTGCGCACCGGCAGCCCCGACGGGTGGGGTGCCGCGTACATGCCGATACCGATCACCTTGCCCGAGGTCGGCGCGTGGATCGGCGCCGAGACCACGCCGTCGTCCTTGGCCAGCCGCTGTCCCTTCCTCACCAGGTCGCCGCGCTCGACCACCGGCTGCGCCGGGGTGCCCACGTGCTGGTGCAGCGGCACGTGCAGCACGTCGGGCATCGGGATGTCGCGGATCGGCTGCTCGGCCGACAGGAACTTGCGTTCCTCCGGATGAATCCCGCCGCGAATTCGAAACAGCTTCATCGAAACGGTCTCCGTGCCCCGTCTAGGCGGCGCGCTTGAGCGGCTTGAGGGTCGGTTTCGGCCAGTACCAGGTCTGCACCGTCGGCTCGATGGGGCGCATCTCGACGCATTCGGTCGGGCAGTCCTTGACGCATTTGCCGCATCCGTCGCAGAAGCCGGCGATCACCGTGTGCTTCTGCTTCGGCGCCCCGAGCATGGCGTCCACCGGGCATTGCTGGAAGCACCGGCAGCAGCCGATGCACAGGTCCTCGTTGACGAAGGCCACCATGGGCTGCTTCTCGGCGATGTCCGACAGATTGATCTCGATGCCCAGTTTCTCGGCCAGCTCGGCGGCCAGGGTGCGGCCGCCCGGCGGGCACATGCCGACCGTCGCCTCGCCGCGCGCCAGCGCCTCGGCGGCCGGCGTGCAGCCGGGATATCCGCATTGGCCGCATTGGGTGCCGGGCAGCATCTGCTCGATCTCGGTGGCCAGGGGGTTGCCCTCCACCTTGAGGGTGCGGGCGGCGATGGTCAGCAGCACGCCGAGGGCGAGGCCGAGCCCGGTCAACATGACAATCGGCTCGACCGGCAGGTCCATGGTTCCCATCACGTCGATCATGTCACGCGTTATCCTTGGTCATTGAACCGTCAGGCCGGCGAAGCCCATGAAGGCGAGGGCCAGCAGGCCGGCGGTCACGAAGCCGATCGGCGCCCCGGCGAAGGCGGCCGGCACCTGGGCCAGCGACAGCCGTTCGCGCAGGCCGGCGAACATCACCATCACCAGGGTGAAGCCGAGCGCCGAGCCGAACCCGTAGAGCAGGCTCTCCACGAAGGCGTGGTCCTCCTGCAGGTTCAGCAGCGCCACCCCGAGCACCGCGCAGTTGGTGGTGATCAGCGGCAGGAAGATGCCCAGCACCTGATACAGCGCCGGCGACAGCTTGCGCACCGCCATCTCGGTGAACTGCACCACCGCCGCGATCACCAGGATGAAGGTCAGGATGCGCAGGAACCCGACCCCCAGCGGTACCAGCAGGTAGTGCTCCAGCAGCCAGCTGGCGGCCGCCGACAGGGTCAGCACGAAGGTCGTCGCGAACCCCATCCCGAGCGCCGTGTCGACCTTGTTCGACACCCCCATGAACGGGCACAGGCCGAGAAACTTGACCAGCACAACGTTGTTCACCAGGGCCGTCCCGAGCAGGATCAGCAAGTAGTCTTGCATGGTATTGCCTGTTCCCAAGTTTTTTGCGCCTGCGAAGCGACGGCCCGCCATGCCCCCAACGCGGCGGTCGCTTCCCCCGGGACCGTGCCTCCCCCTCGTCCTCCGGCCCGTTGAACCGATCGTCCGGGACACATTGAAACACGGCGTACCACGAACCATGCAATATAATGACGGTTTGGTGATTTCGCAATTGCAAGATGGGGGCCGCAGCCGTTCTCAGGATGGGGTTGGGGTGTGGCGCTGCCGGGTCTGGCGGTGAAAGGGACAGGCGACGGGAGGCGGACTCGGCGTGGCGGTGGTGGCGGGACTCCGGTCATGGGGGTGCGCATGAGGGCGGCCCGCGACGGCGGTGCGGTCGACCGGCAGGTCGGTGAGGAAGCTGAACCGCCGGGCGATCCTTCCCTGCCTGTCGCCAAAAGGTGCTGGAGGTGCTCGACGGGAGGAAGCCCGGGAAAGACGGCGGCAAGACCGCCGGGAAGGACCCGGGGCGGGGGCGGCGAGGGCGAGCCAGCCAAAAGTGGTCTTCGAATGAAAGAAATATAATAATAGTAGTATTTTGTTCGGAAGCACCCCTAAAATCATTTACCGGCCCCATTAAGGCGCTATTATAAACAAGAACTTCTCTTTATTGAGATTCTTGGTGCAGGAAAGATATGCAAAAGGGGCTTTCTCCTTGGGGAAAAAGATCTGAGGCTGCGGGCGGCAGCTTCAATCATCATCATTTGGCGCATCATTGCATGGACGTGGCGGCCTGTTTCGAGGCGTTGGCCGGCGGATCCATGCTCGGGACCGCCCTGGCCCGGCTGGGCGGCCTGGTCCGGCTGACTCCCGCGCAGGCGTCCAGACTGGCCTGCCTCGCGTTTCTGCACGACGTCGGCAAGGCGAATGCCGGTTTCCAGCTTCAGGAACAATGGCCTGGCGGCAAGGTCGGGCACGTTGGGCCACTGGCGCCGATCCTGGCCGACGGGCGCGCATTCGACTGGTTCCGGGACGCGCTGGGACTCGACGACGTCCTGACGTGGGACGGCAAGGACGGCCAGGCCGTGCTCGGCCTGTTGGTCGCGTCGTTCTCGCACCACGGCACGCCGCTCGATCTGTTCGATACCGGCAAGGCGATCCCGGAAGCCGTCTGGAGGCCCCGGGGCGACATCGATCCGCGAGCGGCGGTGGCCGAGCTGGGAGTCCTTTGTCGCCGCTGGTTTCCACGGGCCTTTTCCGGCGACACGGACTCCCCGCTGCCGGATGCCCCGGACTTCCAGCATGGCTTCGCCGGGCTATGTATCCTCGCCGACTGGCTCGGGTCGGACACCCGATTCTTCTTCCCCCATGTCGCGGACCTCGATCCGGAGTACGCCGCCACGGCGCGGGCCCAGGCCCGGGACGCGATCGCCGCCGTGGGCCTGGATGTCGCCGCGCAGCGCGGCGCCTTCAGCGCGCCGTCGGGATATGCCGACCTGTTCGAATTCGCGTCGCCCAACGCCATTCAGCGGGCGGTGGCCGATCTGCCGATCGAGGCGCCGCTGGTGATCCTCGAATCCGAGACCGGCTCCGGCAAGACGGAGGCCGCCCTGTGGCATTTCGCCCGCCTCTACGCGGCGGGACGGGTGGACGGACTCTATTTCGCCCTGCCGACCCGCTCGGCGGCGGTCCAACTGCACGATCGCCTCGGGAAGATGGTGGCGCGGATGTTCCCGGTCGAATCCCGCCCCGAAACCCTGCTTGCCGTCCCCGGCTACCTGTGGGCCGGAGAGGCCAGGGGAACCCCTCTTCCGGGATTCGAGGTTCTGTGGGACGACGCGCCGGACGCCAGCCTGCGCGCCCGGCGCTGGGCGGCGGAAAACGGCAAGCGCTATCTGGCGGCGCAGATCGCCGTCGGCACCGTGGATCAGGCCATGCTCGCCGCCATGGCGGTCAAGCATGCCCACCTGCGCGCCGCCTGCCTGTCGCGCAGCCTGCTGGTGATCGACGAGGTGCACGCCTCCGACGTCTACATGCGCACCATCCTCAAGCACCTGATCGAGGGCCACCGGGCGGCGGGCGGTCCGGCGCTGCTGCTCTCCGCCACCCTGGGCGCGGCGCTGCGGCACGATCTGCTGTTCGGCCGGCGGGCGGCGGTGCCGGACCTCGCGACGGCGGAGGACGCGCCATATCCCGCCCTCTCCTGGCCGTCGGACGCCGGCGGCGGCGACGCGATGGCCTGCGGCGACAACGGACGGCCCAAGGCGGTCGCCGTCTCCACCCTTCCCGCCCTCGGCGATCCCGGACGAATTGCCGCCGAGGCGATCGCCGCCGCCCGGGCCGGGGCGCGGGTTCTGGTGGTCTGCAACACGGTGGACGACGCGATCGCGGCGCAACGGGCGCTCGAAATCCAGGCCGGGTCGGAGGCGAACCGCCTGCTGTTCCGGCTCGGCGACGTTCCGACCCTGCATCACGGCCGCTTCGCGCCCGGCGACCGCAAGAAACTGGACCGCGAGGTCGAGGCGCGGTTCGGCAAGCACCGCCGCGACGGCGACAGGGCGGGACTCGTCCTGATCGGCACCCAGACCCTGGAGCAGAGCCTGGACATCGACGCCGATCTCCTGATCACCGATCTCTGCCCGATCGACGTGCTGCTCCAGCGGATCGGCCGCCTGCACCGCCACGACCGCCCGCGCCCGGCCGGATTCGAAACGCCGCGCGGCCGGATCGTCGTTCCCGAGGATCGCGATCTGGCGCGCCACCTCGTCAAGCGCAAGGATGGCGCGGGGCTCGGGACGGTCTACGAGGACGTGCTGATGCTGGAGGCCGCCTGGCGGCTGATCGAGACGCGTCCCCACTGGAACATCCCGACCGACAACCGCCTGCTGGTCGAACGGGGCACGCATCCGGAGGCGTTGGACGCCATCGTGGCCGATCTGGGCGAGGCGTGGCGCAAGCACCGCTCGGACCTGACCGGAAAGCGCCTGTCGCATCGCCTGTTCGGCCTTAATGCGCTGCTCCGCCGCGACTTGACGTTTCTCGACGAGGACATCCGGTTCCCGGACATCGAGGACAAGATCCGCACCCGCCTCGGCGACGAAGGCCCGCGCGCCGAGTTCGATCCGGCGCCGAAAGGCCCCTTCGGCGGCGCCGTGCCGGTTCTGCCGCTGCCCGCCCACCTGACCAGGGCGGCACGGGAAACGACCGCGCCGGAGGACGTGACGCCGCTGCCCGGAGGCGGATTTGCCTTTGCCTGGGGACCCCTGAAATTCCGATACGACCGCCTGGGACTGCGCCTGAAGGAGACGAACGGCGATGCTTGACCTGCTGACCGAACCCCTGATCACCGTGGAGACCGCCGCCGGAGATCGCGAACGGCGGACCCTGCCCGGGGTGCTGGCCGAATTGTCGGCCGGGAACATCGCCGCGTTCCCGGCCCTGCGCCCGCACCAGCGCCACCCCTGGCACGCCTTCCTGTGCCAGCTCGCGGCCATGGCCCTGATGACGGCGGACGAAACCGAGCTGCCGGTGGACGAGGATTCCTGGCGAACGCTGCTGCGCCGCCTCGCGCCCGACTGGCCGGACGACGAACCCTGGTCGCTCGTCGTCGAGGATGTATCCAAACCGGCGTTCCTGCAGCCGCCCATCGATCCGGCAATGATCGCCAAGAAGGACCCGATCCCGACCCCCGATGCCCTGGATGTCCTGGTTACCTCGAAAAATCACGACCTCAAGCAGCGGGTTGCCGCCGTGACGGCTCCGGAGAGTTGGTTGTTCGCTTTGATTACCCTGCAAACGACGGAAGGAGTTATGGGTGCGGGAAACTATGGAATTTCGCGCATGAACAAGGGTTTGGGTAGCCGACCTTGCCTAACTTTGGCGCCGGCGGGTGGCCCTTCCGCCGCATTTCGGCGCGACACCATGGCCCTGCCAGGAATTACCGAACGGATCGAGTCGGAATATGACTTCTACCGTCGCGATGGGATTGGCCTCGTATGGCTTGTTTCTTGGACGAACGATTCTCCGCTTTCCATGACAGACATGCATCCGTTGTATATTGAGTCTGCTCGCCGTGTCCGACTGAGCCGCGCTAACGACACCCGCCTCTTTGCAAGAGCCGGCAACTCGAAATCCGCGCGCATCGATGCCAAGCACCTCAACGGCCTGACCGGCGACCCCTGGGCACCGATGGACATCAAGAACAACAAGCTGCTGACCCTCGGCGGCGATGGATTCACCTATCGGAGACTGAGCACGCTTCTGTTCGACAGGGATTGGCGCAAGCCGCCGCTGGCCACGCCCCGCCGGACCGATCCACCGGGTGTCCCGATGATTCTCATCGCCCGTTGCCTGGTGCGCGGCCAGGGCAAGACCGAGGGATACCACGAACGCATGGTTCCCCTGACCCCGAAAGTCATCGGCGCCTTAGGAGGCAAGGAGGATGAAGCCATCCTTGGGGACCTGTCCCGCGCGCGAATCGAGGACGCGGGCAAGCTGCGGCGGGTGTTGTCGGAGTCGGTCGCGGTGCTCGCCGCGGGCGGCACCTTGACCGACAAGGGATACGTCGACACCACCAGCCGTCGCGAAACGGGGTATCCCTGGGCCGATCGCCTGGAAACCGACATCGACGCCGGATTCTTCGATGCCCTGTGGGCGGAGTACGAG
>JANQGL010000311.1 GCA_028277325.1 Magnetospira sp. | reverse complement strand
CCGTAGGCGGTCAGCATCAGGGTGCGCGGGATCGGCGTCGCGGTGGTGACCAGAACGTCGACCGCGCGCCCCTTGGCGGCCAGGCCGAGCCGTTGGTGGACGCCGAACCGGTGCTGTTCGTCGATCACCGCCAGGGCGAGGTCGCGAAACGCCACGTCGTCCTGGAACAGGGCGTGGGTCCCCACCGCCACCCCGGCCGCGCCGTCGGCCAGGGCGTCGAGCACCGCCTGCCGCTTGCGGCCCTTCTCGCGGCCGGTCAGCAATACCGCCCGCACCCCGGCCGCCTCGGCCAACGGAGCGATGGTGTCCAGGTGCTGGCGGGCCAGGACGTCGGTCGGCGCCATCAGGGCGGCCTGGGCGCCGGCTTCCACCGCGGTGAGCATGGCGAGCAGGGCGACCACCGTCTTGCCGCTGCCCACGTCGCCCTGCAACAGGCGCAGCATCCGGCTGTCGGCCGCCATGTCGGTTTCGATGTCCCGGCCGGCGGCCCGTTGCGACGCCGTGAGCTTGAACGGCAGCGCCGCCAGAACCTTGTTCCGCAGGCGGCCGTCGCCGCGCACCGAACGCCCGGCGGCGCGTTTCATCCGCCGCCGGACCAGCATCAGGGCCAGCTGGTTGGCCAGCAGTTCATCGTAGGCGAGGCGGCGGCGGGCCGCCGTGTCCGGCCCGGTGTCCGCCGGTTCGACCGGGGCATGGACGGAACCGATGGCGTCCCGCCAGGCCGGCCAGGAGTCCCGCGCCGCCTGCGCCGGATCGAGCCATTCCGGCAAATCCGGCGTCAGGTCGAGGGCGCCCTGGATCGCCCTGCGCAGGACTCGCAGGCTGAGGCCGGCCGTGAGCGGATAGACCGGCTCGACGGCCGGCAGGCTGTCGGCCGCCCCGGGCATCGCCACGTGGTCCGGATGCGGCATCTGGATTTCCGGCCCGTAGCGCTCGACGCGGCCGCTGACCAGACGGGTTTCGCCGGGCGGCAACTGACGGAGGAGATAGTCGGGACGGGCATGGAAGTAGACGAGGTGCAGGAACCCGGTGGCGTCCGAACACAGCACCTTGTAAGGCAACCGCGGACGCGGTGGAGGCTGGTGGGATTCCACGGTCACCGTCAGGGTGGCGATGGTGCCGGACGGCGCCTCGGCGACGGTCGGCGAGAACCGCCGGTCGATGAGTCCGGTCGGCAGGTGCCACAGCAGGTCCACCGTGTGCGGCCCCGCCAACCGTTCGGCCAGCTTGCCCAGGCGCGGCCCGAGGCCGGGCAGGGTGGTGACCGGCCTGAACAGGGGAAACAGGGATTCCGGGCGCATCGACGTTCCGTGGCTGACAGCGGCGGCGGGGACGGGTATATCCTAGTGTCCCGAATCCGAAGTTCGGAGCATTATTTGGCAGGCGCTTTCGAACTTCGGGTTCGATAAGGACACTAGGTAATCTCTTGATTCTAGTGTGGTTCCGGAGTCGAAGTTCGCCATGGACTCTGCCCCCGAATACTGTCGCGAACTTCGAATCCACCACACTAGTGTTCCGAATCCGAAGTTCGCCATGGACTCTGCCCCGAATAATATCGCGAGCTTCGACTCCACCACACTAGCCGCCGCGACACCACAGACAAGCCGGGATGCGGCGGGGCCGGGGGCGGGATCTTGGACGACAGACGCAAACGCATTCTCTATCGCGCCTGCCATCGGGGCATGAGGGAGACCGACCTGTTGCTGGGCGGGTTCGCCGAGGCCCGCCTGTCGGACCTCGACGACGCGCTCCTCGACCCGTTCGAGGCGCTGCTGGAGGAGAGCGACCGCGACGTCCTGACCTGGATCCTGGGCCGGGCGGCTCCTCCGGCGCGCCACGACACGGCCTTGATGCGGCTCTTGCGGGACTTCAACAGCGGTTCATCGGACCATTGACAAAGCTGAATTTCGATCTCGGATTGGCCGGTCGATTGACGGTCGGCGGGGCGCCGGAAGGCTTCGATGCCCTGATCGTGGCCCGAATGGCGCGCGACCACGGTCCGGTGCTCTATGTGGCGCGCGACGAGGCGCACATGGCGCGCGTTTCCGACGCCGTGGGTTTCTTCGCGCCGGCCCTGGCGCGGATCGAACTGCCGGCCTGGGACTGCCTGCCCTACGACCGGGTGTCGCCGAACGGGGAGGTGGTGGCACGGCGTCTGGACGCCCTGACCCGGCTGGCCGTGGAGCCGCCCCCGCCGCTGGTCCTGACCACCGTGTCGGCGGTCGCGCAACGCCTGCCGTTGAGCGACAGGCTGTCGGTGGCCACCCTGCGCGGCCGCCTGGGCGACCGGCTGTCGATCGAGGCCCTCGGCGGCTTCCTTCGCCGCAACGGCTATCAGCGCGCCGGGACGGTGATGGAACCCGGCGAGTACGCGGTGCGCGGCGGCATCGTCGACGTGTTCCCGGCCGGTTCCCCGCAGCCGCTGCGCCTGGACTTCTTCGGCGACGAGCTGGACGGCCTCAGGACCTTCGATCCGGTGACCCAGCGGACCACCGGCAGCGCCAGGGAGTTCACCTTCACGCCGGTCAGCGAAATTCTGTTCGACGAGGAGTCCGTCGCCCGGTTCCGCTCCGGATACCGCGACCTGTTCGGCATCGACGGGACCCGCGACCCGATCTACGAGGACATCTCGGCCGGTCGGCGCGGAGACGGCCATGAGCACTGGCTGCCGCTGTTCCACGACGACCTGGAAACCCTGTTCGACTATCTGCCCGATTGCCCGGTGGTGCTGGGCCATCAGGCGGAGGAGGCGTTGGACGCGCGGCGGGAACAGATCGTCGAGCATTACCAGGCGCGCCTGGAGGCCCTCGCGATCAACGACCCGTCGGGCGGTCCGCCCTATCGCCCGGTGCCGCCGGACCGGCTCTACCTGGACCGGGCCGATTGGGATGGTCTACTAGTAGACAGAGCGGTGATCCAGATGTCGCCGTTCGCCGTGCCTCAGGGGGCGGCGACCCGCGACGCCGGCGGACGGCCGGGACGCGATTTCGGCGACGTCCGGGCACGGCCCGGCGACAATGTATTCGACGCCGTGCACGATCACCTGCGCGCCTTGCGCAGCGCGGGGCGCAAGGTGATGCTGACGGCTCTCAGCGAAGGCGCCCGCGATCGCCTGTCGCACGTGCTGGCCGACCACGGCATCGGCGGCCTGGTGCCGTGCGACAGCTGGGCGGCGTTCGTGAAATCCGACGGCACCGACCCGGCGCTCGCGGTGGCCGGGTTCGAGCGCGGGTTCAGCGCCGCCGGAGTCGCCGTCGTTACGGAACAGGACATCCTGGGCGACCGGTTGGTCCGGCCACCGAAACGACGCCGGGTCAAGGCCGAGAACTTCATCTCCGAAGCCTCGACGCTCGGCGAGGGGGATCTGGTGGTCCATCTGGATCACGGCATCGGCCGCTACGAGGGCCTGGAGACCCTGGACGTGGCCGGGGCGGCCCATGACTGCCTGAAGGTGGTCTACGACGGTGGCGACCGGCTGTTCGTGCCGGTCGAGAACATCGAGGTGCTGTCCCGCTACGGGGCGGAGACCGAGGGGGCGACCCTGGACCGCCTGGGCGGCGCCGCCTGGCAGGCCCGCAAGGCGAAGCTGAAGCAGCGCATCCGCGACATGGCGGACAAGCTGATCGCGGTGGCGGCGGCGCGCCAGTTGAAGCCGGCCGAGGCGTTCCCGGTGCCCGAGGGCCTGTATGACGAATTCTGCGCCGGCTTTCCTTACGTCGAGACCGACGATCAGCTGCGTGCCGTCCACGACACCCTGGACGACCTGGGGCGCGGCCGGCCGATGGACCGCCTGGTGTGCGGCGACGTGGGGTTCGGCAAGACGGAAATCGCCCTCAGGGCCGCCTTCGCGGCGGCGATGGCCGGTCGCCAGGTGGCGGTGGTGGTGCCGACCACCCTGCTGGCGCGCCAGCACTACCGGGCGTTCCGCGACCGCTTCAAGGCGTTGCCGGTGCGGGTCCGCCAGTTGTCGCGGCTGGTCTCCGCGAAGGACGCGCGCGAGGTCAAGAGCGGGCTGGCCGACGGCACGGTGGACATCGTGATCGGCACCCACGCCCTGCTGGCAAACGGCGTCACGTTCAAGGACCTGGGGCTCCTGGTGGTCGACGAGGAGCAGCATTTCGGGGTCCGCCACAAGGAGCGCCTCAAGCAACTGCGGGCCGACGTGCACGTCCTGACCCTGACCGCGACGCCGATTCCGCGCACCCTGCAACTGGCCCTGACCGGGGTGCGTGAACTGAGCCTGATCGCCACGCCGCCGGTCGACCGTCTGGCGGTGCGCACCTTCATCACGCCGGAGGACCCGGTGGTGCTGCGCGAGGCGATCCTGCGCGAGCATTACCGGGGCGGCCAGACGTTCTACGTCTGTCCGCGCATCGACGACCTGGGCAAGCAGCGCCAACGCCTGAGCGCCCTGGTGCCCGACCTGCGCGTCGCCGAGGCCCACGGCCGGATGTCGCCGGGCGACCTGGACGACACCATGACCGCCTTCACCGACGGCGACTACGACATCCTGCTGTGCACCAACATCGTGGAGTCCGGGCTCGACCTGCCGCGCGTCAACACCATCGTCATCCACCGCGCCGATATGTTCGGGCTGGCCCAGCTCTACCAGCTGCGCGGCCGGGTCGGGCGCTCGAAACGGCGCGCCTATGCCTATCTGACCCTGCCGCCGGGACGCAAACTGACCGCCGCCGCCGAGAAGCGCCTGAGCGTGATGCAGACCCTGGACACCCTGGGCGCCGGGTTCAGCCTGGCCAGCCACGACCTGGACATCCGCGGGGCCGGCAATCTGCTGGGCGAGGAGCAGTCCGGGCACATCAGGGAAGTGGGCATCGAGCTTTACCAGACGCTCCTGGAGGAGGCGGTGGCCGAGGCGCGGGACGACACCGCCGCCGAGATGGCGCGCGACTGGAGTCCGCAGATCAACCTGGGCATCGCGGTGCTGATTCCCGACCATTACGTACCCGATCTGAGCACCCGCATGGGCCTGTACCGGCGCGCCGCGACCCTGGCCGACGCCGAGGACCTGGACTCTTTCGCGGCCGAACTGGTCGACCGGTTCGGGCCGCTGCCGCCGGAGGCGGACAACTTCCTGAAGACCGTGGACATCAAGCAGCTCTGTCGGATCGTCCAGGTTTCCAAGGTGGACGCCGGGCCGAAAGGCGCGGTGCTGGCGTTCCGCGACAACCTGTTTCCCAATCCGGACGGTTTGATCGCGTTCATTGCCCGGCAAACGGGCACCGTCAAGTTGCGCCCGGATCACCGGATGGTTTACCGGCGCGACTGGGAGGATCCGGCGCAACGCCTGACCGGCCTTCGGCGGCTGATGTTGAACCTGCGCCGGATCGCCGAGGGCGAAAGCCCCGCATAGCGGATCGACGGTCCCCGTGCGGCGCGTCCTCGCGGAGCGAGGACATCGGGGCGCAGCCGTCCGGGCCGTCGGGTCGGCGTCCGGTCAGGGCACGCTGTCGAGAAGAAAGCCCTCGCCGACCCCGGTCGTCAATTCGCGTGAAACATCAAGCATGCGCGCCAAGACCTTGGGCTCGTGAGCTCCGGAAAGCGCCGGCCCCCCCTCGAACAGGAAGGTGGGCACGCCGTTGGCGCCACGTCGGTGGGCCCAGGCGTTGTCCTGCAGGACGTCCTCGATCCCCGACGTGCCGAGCAGGAACGCCCGCACCATATCGGAATCGAACCCCTGTTCCCCGGCGATGGCGGCCAGCTCGCGCGGATGTCCGATGTCGCGGCCGTCCTCGAAATAGGCCCGATACAGGGCTTCGACCATCCGCTCGCCGGCGTCCTTGTCGGCCGCGAGGTGGATGAGGCGGTGCGAATCGACGCTGTTCGGGGCGCGTCGGATGCGGTCGAAGGCGAACCGGATCGACTCGCTCTGGCCGGCCTCCTCGATCGCCGCGAGAACCCGCGCGACTCTTTGTTCGTTTCCGAAACGACGCCCGAGGTAGGTCGCCTGATCAACGCCTTCGCGCGGCATGTTGGGGTTCAGCAGAAAGGCATGGAAGCGAATTTCGGCGTGCAGGTCCGGCCGCATGGCGAGCGCCTTGTCCAACCGGCGCTTGCCGATGTAGCACCACGGGCAGACGGTATCCAGGATGACATCGACCCGGATCCGACGCGTCGACGGGGCCTGCACGTTCATCGCAAATCCTCTTGCACGCGGGCGATCAGGTCGAAGGCGGAATCGCCCGCGACGTATTCCGCCATGCCCACCTCGACCCAGACATTGATCGACTGGCACACTTCCTCGCCCAGGTGGAACTCGGTGACGCCCAGGACGCCGGCGATGCGCTGCATCACCACCCGTGCCTCGGCGACCGGGGTGTCGGGCAGAATCACGCAGAAGATATGCTGCGAGTGGCGTGCGCACAGGTCCTCGGCGCGGATCAGGCGGTTGATCCACCCGGCCAGCTGACGGGCCATCAGGCCTTCCGCCTCGGCCCCGAACTGGGCGACGATGGCCGGCAGGTTGGGCACCGAGAAGAACACCAGGGTCAGGAACCGATGGCCCTCGCGCGCCATTTCCAAGCGTTGCTCCAGGTGCCGGTACAGGAAGCTGAAGTCATAGGTTTCCGTTTGCGGGTCGAGGGTTTCCGGCTGCCGCGTCGCCTCCAGGCCGCCGCGCACCGCCCATCTCAGCCGCTGGCGCCGAACCAGCACCGTCACCGAGGCCCGCAGCCGGTCGTGGTCGAGGGGGCGCGGCAGCAGGAGGGTGGCGCCGCGCCGGTAGGCGGCCGCCCGGTCGGCCAGCCGCCCCGGGGCAACCAGAAGCACCATGGGCAGGTTGAACAGGCGCGGATTGTTGCGCACCTGGGTGCACAGGCCGAGATCGACGTCGTCGCTTCCGTTCGGTCCGCACTCGAGGAGCGCCGCGTCAAACCGGCCGTCGCTCATCATGTCGGCGGCGCGCGACAGGGAGTCGCTATGAACGAGATCGTTGCCGTCGCCCAGCGTCTCGGAAATTCGCGCGGCCTCGTCGGCATTGCCGCCGATGTAGAGGACCCGGTGCGGGGACTCCTCCGGATGCAGGGTCTTGGCGCCGAGGTCCCGTCCGCAGGTCTCGTCGGCCAAGCGGGCGCGGGCGCGCAACTCGGTATGCATGGTGGAGAGGCGGACGAGCGGCGCCAGACGGGCCCGCAGTTCGGCGGGCTCCACCGGCATCGTGAATACTTCCTGGACTCCCGCCAGTTGCGCCTTGGAATGGACATCCGGCGTTGTCCCGTCGTCGAGCACGGCCACCGGCACGACACCGATGCCCGGATCCTCGTGCACCCGCCGCGCCAAGTCGAGGCCGTCGAAAAACGCCGCCGACAGGTCGATCAGGACCACGTTGGGCGTTCCTTGGCGAACCGTATCCAGGATGTCCTTTTCGGAGTCCCGGCAGACGACCTCGTAGCCGCCGTCGCGCAGGGCGGCGGACAGGGTGTCGAGACGGTGCCGGTCGGTTCCGGCCAGCAGGATGTTGGCCAAACGGCTCATGAGGCGGTGCTCCCGTTTGGATGCGTTCCAGGGAATGGACGCACAATAAATCTAGTGCCTTTGTCTGTCTACCACGGGGGCCTCGGATGCCGGGTTGCCGCCGGCGCCAAGCCTGAATCCTCGACCCTGTCCCGGCTTGCCGTGCCGTTCGCGGCCGGCATGGGAATCGGCCTGATGTTCGGGGGCGTCGTGGGTGATGAACGTAATGGTCTTCTTCAGGGCGGATCGAAAAACCGTCATGCCCGCGCCCTTCGACGGGCTCAGGAGCGGGCATCCAGAATACATTGAGAAAACTGGGTTCCCGCCTGCGCGGGAATGACGAGCGAATGGTTTTTCGAGGTTCCCTTCAGTTTTCCCCGCAAGGTGGTTGTAAGAACTATTGAAAAACACTCAATTTCTCGAGAAATGCATGGCATGTGTTTTGTCCGCCTCCAAATGTATATTTTTTGCAGGTAGATTGTGCATATTTAGAATATGCGACATTGTTTCAACGATAAATTTACGTGATTCCTCCATTTTTTCTTCTCAGAGCCGGTATCGACGGTGCGGACAGCTTGCCACGAATCCCCGGCCGGGGAAAGCTCGGGGTCAGGTCCAGTACCGGCCCGAGGCACCGACCGCCGAGGTCGCGAGGCCGAGGACCAGGTTGACGAGGACGAGGCGCCGGATGGTCGCCTGACAGGTCGCCGCGGCGGCCCAGTCCCCGCCGTCGACGGCCTGCCGGAAGCCGGCGAACGGCCCCCACCAGATCCGGGCAAGGATCGCCGTCATCGCGAGGCCGGTCGCGGTCATGACGTGAACCGGCAGGGGGGTGGCCGAAAAGCCGCCGCGGACCGCGAAGACCAGCCCGAACCCGGTGGCCAGCAGGGTGCCGACGGCCACCCAGACCCAGGCGAAGAAGCGTCGGAAAACCCCCGCCCAGACGCGCAGCCGGACCGGCCCGTCCAGGTCGAGCAGGGTCGGGCGCAGGATCACGTGGGCGAAGAACATGCCGCCGACCCAGACCGCGGCGGCCAGCGCGTGCAGGCCGGTCAGCAGCGCCGACAGGTCGCTATTCGGCATCGTAGCGCCGGCCGCGCACCCGGTTGACGTGTTCGAGGCCGGCCGCGTCCATGCTGCGGACGTGACTGAGGAACCAGCTCTTGAGGCCGATCCGGAAATAGAACTCGAGCGGACCCGGGCCGTCGGCCAGGAGACGGCGGCGGATATCGTCCATTTCCGCGAGGACCCGATGGTGCTCCGACTGGTGGACGTCGAACTGCGGGAACCCGTGTTCCTCCATCAGCCGTTCCTCGTTGCGGAAGTGCTCGCGGCAATGATCGACGAAGCGGTCGAAGTTGGACAGCAGGCTGTCGGGTTCGTAATCGAGGCTGTGGGTGATCGCGTTGATGTCCTCCACGGCCGCCCGATGTTCCTCGTCGATGTGGAAATCGCGGACACTCAGGCCTTCGTTCCATTCGAGTGGTGTCATGCGGCCTCCGCGGCAGCGCCCAGGGATTTCACGATGTCGATGCTGAGGTTGCGGATCTCGGCCGCCGCCGTCCGGTGTCCGCCGGGTTCGGCGACGCCGCGCCCATCCAGCATGGTCGACGCGAACGCGGCGCGGTTGCCGATCCGGGTCGGCGCCACGGCCACCGCCTGTTCGGCCAGCAGGACCTGGTCCTGGTGCCGGTGCAGCCGAGCCCGATGGACCTGTGGGCCATCCGTCCGACCCTCGACCTGGCGCGCGCCGAGCGGCGCGCCGTGCTGACCGTGCTCAACCGGGTGCCCCCCCGCCCGCGTCTGA
>JANQGL010000352.1 GCA_028277325.1 Magnetospira sp. | reverse complement strand
CATCTCGTCGTTGATGGTGCTGGCCCGGACGTCCAGCGCCCCCCGGAAGATGTAGGGGAAGCCGAGCACGTTGTTGATCTGGTTCGGATAATCCGAACGCCCGGTGGCCATGATGGCGTCCTTGCGCACCGCCGCCACCTCCTCCGGGGTGATCTCCGGGTCCGGGTTGGCCATCGCGAAGATGATCGGCCTCTCGGCCATGGAGACGGCCATCTCCGGCGTCACCGCGCCCTTGACCGACAGCCCGAAGAACACGTCGGCGCCCGCCATCGCCTCGCCCAGGGTGCGCGCCCCGGTCGGTGCCGCGTGGGCCGACTTCCACTGGTTCATGCCCTGTTCGCGGCCCTGGTAGATGACGCCCTTCGAGTCGCAGAGAATCACGTTGTCCGGCCGCACCCCCATCGCCTTGACCAGTTCCACGCAGGCGATGGCGGCGGCGCCGGCCCCGTTGACCACCAGGCGGACGTCCTCCAGCTCGCGCCCGGTCAGGCCGCAGGCGTTGATCAGCCCGGCCGCCGCGATGATCGCGGTGCCGTGCTGGTCGTCGTGGAACACCGGGATGTCCATCAGTTCGCGCAGCCGCTGCTCGATGACGAAGCATTCCGGCGCCTTGATGTCCTCGAGGTTGATGCCGCCGAACGACGGGCCGAGCAGTTTCACCGCGTTGACGAACGCGTCCACGTCCTCGGTCGCCACCTCCAGGTCGAGCGCGTCGACATCGGCGAACCGCTTGAACAGCACCGCCTTGCCCTCCATCACCGGCTTCGAGGCCAGGGCGCCCAGGTTGCCGAGCCCGAGCACCGCGGTGCCGTTGGAGATCACCGCCACCAGGTTGCCTTTCGAGGTGTAGTCGTAGGCCAGCGAGTCGTCGCGGTGGATCTCGCGGCAGGGCGGCGCCACGCCCGGCGAATAGGCCAGCGACAGGTCGCGCTGGGTGGTCAGCGGCTTGGTCGGCTCGATGGCGATCTTGCCGGCCGGGCGGGCGGCGTGGAACAGCAGGGCTTCGCGGTCCAGGTCCTTGGGCTTGGCGGTGTCGGTCATTGCGGGTCCAATGGATGGCGGGAGCGGATCAGTCCGCCGTGCGGTCGTGGCGGTGGACGCTGCCGGCACCGTGGCGGGCCAGGACGTCGCGCGCCGCGGCCTCGGCGTCGGTGTCGGCGACCCGCGCCCAGAGCACCAGGCCGCCGGCCTTCATGGCGCGCGCGAAATCGTCGTGATGGGCCGAGGTGACCTCGTCGATCAGCTCCTTGACCGCCGCCCCGCCGACCGCGGCGCCGATCACCGCGGCGATGGTCGCCGCGACCGGGCCGCCGGCCAGGAACACCGCACCCGAGGCGACCAGCGGGCCGACCATCTTGTATTCGCCGGCCAGGGCGGCGCCCCAGTCGAAGCCGCTGTGCTCGGCGGCGTCCAGGGAATCGTGGGAGCTGAGCACGCTCAGGTCGCTGCGGTCGAATCCGGCGGCCAAAAGGTCGTCCACCGCGGCATCGAACGCGGCGCGGTCGTCGAACAGACCGACCACTTCCCGGATCGGCGCGGAATCGGGGGTCTCGGTCACGGGGCGGTTTCCTCGGGATGGCGGGATGGCTTATGGTCGAATCACTTTAGGACAGCCCGTCGCCCCGCCGCAAGAGAGCAGGAGCCGTCCGGTGCCGCGCAGCTATAAAGGGCGAATCTGCCAACACGATCGGCAAACCACGAATTGATTTTCGTGACCACGCTTGCCGCAGGAATCTATGACTCCATTGAGGAATCGAAGTTATCTTCCTATTTCATTTAGGTGGGCTAAAATGAGCCGTCGAGATTTTGTTGAGCGACGATCCGATGCAGCGCCCGAAAGGTTTACCCGATTTTTGCAATCCGCCTCTTAACGAGGTCGCTCTTTCTTTGCAGTTTGAGCGTGTGAATTTGAGTATTGTAGATATCGGGTTGTTTGCCGAATCTGTAAGGGATAAATTTCCAGACGTTTCTCAGCGTGCTCCGCTTAGAGCGATGTATGAAACATTTAGCCATAGACCGCAAATACAGAAAAATCAAATAGATTTTGTTTTGTCTAGAGAGCCGGAATTTCCGAGAATTTGGCTTGAAAGTTCGGAAGGCAATGACCTTCTTCAGCTTCAACAAGACAGATTGATAAGAAACTGGAAAGCTGGAGAAGGGTCTACCGTATATCCGCGTTACGAATACGTACGTTCTGAGATGGAGCATGATTTTTCAGTTTTTGCTAATTTTATTGAAAGCAGAGGGTATGAATTACCGGTTATAAACCAGTGTGAAGTTGTGTATGTAAATATAATTGAAATGAACGATAGGTTTCTTGCAAATAATATGGGTAATTTTTTTAAAGGGTGGAATTCGGAAATTCAAGATCAAATTGATTTGGAAACAATTTCCTTGTCGTTTTCATCTATATATAGAAAAAATCAAGAACCCTATGCTAGGCTCCATTTCGAGATCCATCCAGGCATAAAAGAAAAGGGAATAAACACATGGAATTTCAACCTAATTTTTCGTGGTTCACCTGCAGGTCCAAATTTATCTGATGCGCTTCAATTTTTTGATACTGGCAGGTTTGAGATAGTCAATAAATTTTCTGAACTAACTACGGATTACGCTCATAGATTTTGGGAGAAGACGAATGAATAGGTTTTCGATGTCACATCAACATATATCCAAAAATGCCGATTCTACATTTTCTGATTATGAAAATAACAATAACGTCATTGCGTTTTCACCTGAAAAAACACCTGAAATGGTTCGTTTTGTTAGTTCACGATACACACATTTGCTGGATCTTCCCAACAATTGGGATGGACAAGGCGCACACCGTATTTCCGGAGATGTTTTTCGGTTTGTAATCGATATCATTTATGAAATCTACGGTGGGCGCGATAAGCCCAACCCACAATTAGTTCCGTTGGCATATGGGGGCATTCAAGTTGAGTGGCATACCGAAAAGGGAGATTTGGAGGTTGAGGTGCCTCGAAAGTTATGTTTTAGTCTGTATTTCGAAGATGCTAAAAGTGGCGATGTCGTAGAGTCTTCAGGAACCAACAATTTTTCGCAAATCGAGAACTTACTTGACCGACTTTAGGTTTTTCCATGAATCAACCTAAGAAAGACATAAATGGAAGGGTTCTTCCTTACGACGACGCGGATATTCGCTCGGACGACAATTTAATCCGATATTTTTCAGAACTTCAATATGTTGAAGATAAGAAATCGCCGACTGGTCGGCGACTAAGTAGCGGAATATTTTCGCCATCGAGCGTACCAAATCATGGTATGTCTATAGATATTGAAAAATTAATTATTGAAAGCGGCCGGGAGTCACTTTCCAATGTACCCGATAATCTGGGGGCAGTGTTTTTGGAGACTGGAAAAGTTAGAGATCTTGGGTTTAAGGTTGGTAAAAATCCCATAAAAGAAAATCCATATCATGGCGAAGTTTGGTGGCAAGGTCCAAGATTTCCAAAAGGCAAACAGCGTGCGCTTCGTGATATTGCTAATATCGTTAAAGAAACAAATTAGATTTTAATTAGGTTTCAGCCGAGGGCTTCGTGTCGCCAGAAATTAATTCTATCGAGAAACCTGCGGCCAATCCGGACGTCACGCCGATGATGGCGCAGTACCTGGAGATCAAGGCGCAACACCCCGACTGCCTGCTGTTCTACCGGATGGGCGATTTCTACGAGCTGTTCTTCGACGACGCGGTGAAGGCGGCGGCGACCCTGGACATCGCGCTGACCAAGCGCGGCCGGCACCTGGGCGAGGACATCCCGATGGCCGGGGTGCCGGTGCACAGCCACGAGGCCTACCTGGAGAAACTGATCCGGGCCGGCCACAAGGTGGCGGTCTGCGAGCAGACCGAGGACCCGGCCGAGGCCAGGAAACGGGGCTCGAAATCGGTCGTGGCGCGCGCCGTCAGGCGGGTCGTCACCCGCGGCACCCTGACCGAGGACTCCCTGCTCGACGCCCGCGCCGCCAACTATCTGGCCGCCCTGGCCGAGGTGCGCGGCGGCTTCGGGCTGGCCTGGCTGGAAATGTCGACCGGCGAGTTCGTGATGCAGCCGCTGAGCGCCGGCGATCTCGCCGCCGCCCTGGCCCGGCTGGCGCCCGGCGAACTCCTGGTCGCCGACCGGCTGCTGGAGACGCCCGACCTGTTCGAGACCTTCGCCGAGTGGCGCGACGCCCTGAGCCCGCTGCCCCCGGCGCGCTTCGACAGCGCCAACGGCGAAAAGCGCCTGTGCGCCCTGTTCGGGGTGGCGACCCTGGCGGCGTTCGGCGATTTCTCGCGGGCCGAGCTGGCGGCCGGCGGGACGCTGATCGACTATGCCACCCAGACCCAGCAGGGCAGGCTGCCGCGCGTCGCCCCGCCGCGTCGCATGGGGCGCGGCGCGGCGCTGGAGATCGATGCCGCGACCCGGCGCGGCCTGGAGCTGGACCGCAGCCTGTCGGGGGAGCGGCGCGGCTCCCTGCTGCAGGTCATCGACCGCACCCTGACCGGTCCCGGGGCGCGCCTCCTGGCGGCCCGGCTGGCGGCGCCGCTGACCGATCCGCAGGTGATCGGCCGCCGCCTCGACGCGGTGGCCCATCTGGTCGACTCGACGCCGACCCGCGAGCGGCTGCGCGAGGTCCTGCGCGGCTGTCCGGACATGGAACGGGCGCTCGGTCGCCTGACCCTGGGACGCGGCGGGCCGCGCGACCTGGCGGCGGTCCGCGACGGTCTCGCCGCCGCCGGCACCCTGCGCGACCTGCTGGACGACGGCCTGCCGCCGGAGGACCTGACCGGAGCGCGGGCCGGGCTGGGGGTCCACGATCCGCTGATCGAGCGCCTGCGCCGCGCCCTCGGGGCCGATCTTCCGCCGCTGGCGCGCGACGGCGGGTTCATCGCCGCCGGCTACGAACCGCGCCTCGACGAGTTGCGCGAGCTGTACGCCGAGAGCCGCCGCCTGATCGCGGCGTTGCAGCGGAGATACGGTGACGAGACCGGGGTGGGCGCCCTCAAGATCAAGCACAACAACGTGCTGGGCTATTTCATCGAGGTGCCGACCCGGCACGGCGAGCGGCTGACGGCGGGCGAAGACAGTCCGTTCATCCATCGCCAGACCATGGCCAGCGCGATGCGGTTCTCGACCGTCGAGCTGGCCGATCTGGAAAGCCGCATCGCCAGGGCCGGCGACCAGGCCCTGGCCCTGGAACAGGCCCTGTTCGAGGATCTGGCGGGCGAGGTGACCGGACGCGCCGAGCCGATCGCGGCGGCGGCGGCGGCGGTGGCGGCGCTCGACGTGTCGGCCGGGCTGGCCGATCTGGCGGTGGCGCGCGACTACCGGCGCCCGCGGGTGGACGACAGCCGGGAATTCCGCATCGAGGGCGGCCGCCACCCGGTGGTCGAGGCGATGCCGGACCCGCGCGGCGGCGGCTTCGTGGCCAACCATTGCGATCTCGGCCCGGCCACCCGCACCTGGCTGCTGACCGGCCCCAACATGGCCGGCAAGAGCACCTTCCTGCGCCAGAACGCGCTGATCGCGGTGCTCGCCCAGATGGGCTCCTTCGTGCCGGCCGAGGCGGCCCGGATCGGCATCGTCGACCGGCTGTTCAGCCGGGTCGGGGCGGCCGACGACCTGGCGCGCGGACGCTCCACCTTCATGGTGGAAATGGTCGAGACGGCGGCCATCCTCAACCAGGCGACCGACCGCTCGCTGGTCATCCTGGACGAGATCGGGCGCGGCACGGCGACCTACGACGGCCTGTCCATCGCCTGGGCGGTGCTGCGCCACCTGCACGACGCGAACCGCTCGCGGGTCCTGTTCGCCACCCATTACCGGGAGCTGACCGGCCTCGGCGGGCGCCTGGAGACCCTGGCCTGCCACTGCATGCGGGTCAAGGAATGGCAGGGCGACGTGGTGTTCCTGCACGAGGTGGGGCCGGGCGCGGCGGACCATTCCTACGGCATCCACGTGGGCCGCATGGCCGGCCTGCCGGCCGCCGTGGTGGCGGAGGCGGAACGGGTCCTGGAGACCCTGGAGACCGGCGAGCAGGCCTCCGCCCTGACCCGCCTGGCCGACGACCTTCCGCTGTTCGCCGCCCTCGCCCAACCGCCGGAACCGGCCGCCGCGCCGGCGGCGCCCGCCGTCCCGTCGGCGGCGGAGGCGCGGCTGCGCGAGGTCAACCCGGACGACCTGACGCCGCGCCAGGCGCTGGACCTGTTGTATACCCTGAAGGGGCTGCTGGCCTAACCCGGTTTTCTCACCAGCGCCCTGCGCTGGAGTGTCCTGAAGTTGGTTTGTCTTTGGACGGGGGCTGGATGCGCGGGTTTTTCCGGCACGTGCCGGTGATCTGTGTTGACGCTGTTGCCTGTGCTGTTGATGACCGGGCGGGGGACGGACCGCTTCACGCCGCGGCGGCGGATAGTCGGGCGTGGGCGAGGGCGAATTCGCCCTGGCAGGGATGGCCGGAGGCCATGGCGACCTTGACCCGACGCACCGATGTTTTGACCAGGGCGCCGATCTTCAGGAGTTTGAAGCGGAGGGAGCCGCAGGTAGCGCGGGCCAGCCGGGTGTGTTTGAGCCCGATGCGGCGCAGGCTGTCCAACAGGACACAGGCCATGGAGGCGAACCACAGCCTGAGTTGGTTGGCCTTCATGCCGGCGGCGCTGGTCCGGTCGGCGAACAGGTCGGCCTGGCATTCCCCCGCCTGCGCGGGGGCAGGCTCCATAGCCGTGGAAGAACCGGCCTTCCTGGCGCCCGTGCAGCGGGTCGTCGGTGGCGTCCAGGCCGAGCGTGATCCTTTTCGGCGGCCTGGCGTGGGCCTCCAGGAACAGCTCGACGAACAGCGCCTCGATGGCCGCCCCGTCATGGCCGATCCGGTGGTCGCGGCCGGGGAGGCCAGAAGCGGGGGCGTGCTCCGGTCGGTTGAGCGTGCTCTTCCCGGCCAGGGGGGCGGACAGGCGGCCCGCCAGCACCCGCATCACCGGATCGTCGCGCAACGCGTCATGATCGATCAGGTCCTCGTATCCCGGCGCGATGCCGAACACCCGCCGGGCCACCATGGCCGCGACGGTGTGCTCGACGCCGGCCTGGCGACGGCCATCGGAGAAACAGGCCGCGAACCGGTCCACCAGCCCGATCGCCCGATCCGTCGCGCCGAGCAGCAGCGCGCCCGCTTCCGAGGTGACCAAGCCGCCGTCGAAGCCGGCCTCCACGCGGCGCC